>JAQTXY010000175.1 GCA_028688535.1 Methanothrix sp.
GCAATCAATGCCTAGGACTATGTTTGAGACGTACAGGAGCATGTTCTTGTAGTTGCCTGGACCACCCCAGAGGATGTATCTGTTATCCGTGGTGGTAATTACCAGGGAGACAGTAGAAAGGGCCCAATGAGAAGGGTCCCGTCCGAAGGAGATTACGAGCCATTTGGGGTCCAGAGCAGGAACGATTTCATCCCAGCAGGCATCGCTGGATGGATGGAGCAGGATGATTTGAGCTTCGCTAAGTGATTCTATACATTTTTTCAGGTCCCTGGGATCGGCCAACTGTGATGAGGACCAGGCCTCGATGTCCTGTCCGATCTCCTTGGCACCTTGCAGCAAGAGGGGCAGCTCGCTGCTCCAGGTGATAGTTGCGATCTTCATCGATTACCTCCAAGACAATGATTTGCTTGATATTATTAATATCTATAAATTTTTATTATAATTAAATCTAATATAACAATTGTATGTTCATCAGATGATAGCATTTGTGCAAAAAAATTTGCAGGAGCCTCTACTCACTCTCCAGCTCCGGGAATACAAACGTTCTGTCTTCCGGATAATTGATCCCCAGCAAATTAAGGTATTCCTTATAAACACCGGCAGGATCGAGATCTGCATCGGGATGTAGCAGCTTGGCCATGAAGGCTGTTCCCGCCATGCTGCCCGGTCCATAGAGTATCTTGCGGTAGATAATCCAGACTTTATCATTCTTGATGGCAGGGACAGATTTTCCACCGGTGCGGGTCATGATCTCTTCGCGAACCTGCTGTGCGGCAATCGTGTTGCTGGATGGAAATGCTCCCCAACCCAGAACGTCGTCCGATTTGGCCTGCAAGATGACATCCGGATTCTTGCTGATCACCGTCTCCCAGCTGGTGGTAATAGCCTCATCTGAAGAAGATCCGAATATATTGAGTCCACCGGCAAGCCTGATACTCTTATCGATATCGGATTTTCCGCCGTTGGTCTTGAGTTCTCCCAGCCCTTTTGGCTGAGTGTTTTCAAAATAGACCTTGGAAATGCCCTTGCCCTCGACTGCATTGCCAATGGCCTCTTTTTTAGAGTTCTTCCAGGCGATATACTCCGCAGCCTTATCCTCTTTGCCCAGAATCTGGCCCAGTAGGGTGATCTCCTTATCTATGCTGTCACCCTTGTAGAAGCTAAAGCCAGCAACAGCGATGTCTTTGAATGGTGCCAGCCCCTCCTCCACTGCGTCCACTCCATAAGACTTTCCCCCCATTTTGCCGGAAGGATAGCCCAAAACAAGTATGTTGGGAGTTATGGCGTCCTCATTTCCCTTGGCAATCTGGGCTATGACCTCATAATCAGGTGCGCTCCATTTGCCCACCAGTGCCTTATTTTTAAGATTTGGGAAGTACCAGCTATATTTTTGAACCGTATCTGTAACACCGACAATCATATCTCCCGCTCCCAGGAGTTCGACCGCTTCTGCTGCATCGGTGCTCAGCACAATAATCCTCTCAACCGGCATTTGCAGGGTGACTTCTCTGTCCGCTGAATCTGTGATGGTCATTGGATACTCTGCCGCCCCGCAAGACCCGCAGAGGAGCAATGCCATCAACGGTAGAATCAGCAAAGCTGAAACTATTCGATTATTCATATCTATTCTCCTCACAATTGTCGCTTATTAGGATAATTCAAATATAAGTCTTTTTTGTTAATAACTTTTCTAAATTTAATATTAATAGTTGCGATTATACTATAATGTACATTGATGAGGACATTGGCGAAGATAAAGAGAAAGTTTTTATTTCGAGAACAGATCCTATTTTAATTCCACCAATGAATCCCGATTCTTGGAAAAACCGGCCTTATATTTGATCAGCTCACCACCGATAATCATCGCCATTCCTGCACAGAGAACTACAAGGCTTGCCAGGAGAAGCTCGAATGATAGATGTGCCTCTATGCCAACCAGAACCGCTAAGCTTGGTGCCAGGATCATAGAGGACCCTGCCAGTGTTAAGAAGAGACCATTGATGATCCTGCGTTCCGATCTTATCAGCCTGTCGTCCTTTTCTTCAATTCCTTTTTCCAGCTGATACATCTGCTTCTTATGCAGTAGGTAGTAAACAAATGCCAGAACGGGCACGCCCTCCAATACCAGAAGCTGGACGGCTATATCGGTCAAGATCTCATCCTCGATATAAGCCCTATCCATTATACCCATAGATAACCTTTTCGATTGGTTAATTATAATAATAACACATAATGTGATCTTTCCTTAACCATATGTTATTTAAGGAGCGTCATCATTATAGAACGAATATGTTCCACCGCTCTGTTCCTCTAAGTATAGAGAGAATCAACCCCTTTAAGATCATATTACTAGCATGGCTCTTTATTTCTCAGGTGGTGCTCTATGCCGGGGCTGACACATCAATAGGGCCGCAATCATCACTTCAGAGCAATTTAAGCAACCTATCGTCGGCGAATGAATCCCTAACTCAAACTGCTTATGATGTCCATGTCTATGTTACCAATACGGATAATGAGCGCCTTAAGATATCCCTATTCATAGATTTCGAGCTGAAGGAGAGCAAAGAACTCGCTTCGGATTCTGAATTGAAGATCGATAGCTATACACTCTCAAAAGGGCCTCACATTTTTAAGATAACCTGGTGGGACGAGGATGTCAAGAGATCATATGAGACGCAGGAGCTTAAAGATATCCAGAATGAGACCTCTATCAACCTATATACATCCAATCATGAGGCACCGGAGAAGTGTGAGATATTGGTAAAGCTTACCAATGAGAACAGCAACGATTTAGAAGCCTTCCTTTACGTAGACGACAGCTTCGAGAAGAGCAAGGAGGTCAGTAAAGATAGCACTTCTGAACTTGGCACGATAAAGCTGGAAGAGGGGGTGCATAATCTATCCGTAAGATGGCAGGACAGGGACACAAAGATAGAGTATGAGAAGACCAAAAAAATAACGGTCACAAGAGATGACGTCTTAGTTTTCTATGCGCCCCAAGGCGTCTCCTTTGAGGCAAAACAAAGCGCTCTGCAGTCAGAAAAGACAGTATATTCTAAAGAAAAGAAAGAGACAACTTCGCTAGCAAAGGACACGGCAAAAGAGACTGCAATCGAAAAATCCAGCTCAACAAATGATACCATAACCGATGATAAGGCAACAGATAAAACGGCAACTGACAAAATCATCACAGATGAAACAGCTAGCAGCACAAATAAAGCCGCCTCAGAAAGCATAACCAAAGCCGAGACTAGAACAGATAATTTTCCGGGAAAAACCTCATACGAGGAGAAGACCAATCCTCTGAGCGGAGATGCTCTGCAGGATAGCGATAAAATCTACTTATATGCCGCACTGGTAATAATAGCTGTCTATCTTATGCTAAGGCATTAATATGCTCAAATTGTTATTTATATTGCTGACTCTGATATCAGCCGTCCAGGCCATCGTCTGGAATGAGGGGATAAGCGGAGAGCTTCACTGGGGTGAGACATTGTTTTTAGAGAACTACACACTAAAGCTGGCCGACTTTTCCATTGAAGAATCCCATACCCCCAAGGTCCTTGTAGAACTGCTAGCCGATAACCTTACCATTGCCAAACGGGCTTTGCAGGTAGGAGAATGGTTCACGCTCAATGAATCCATAAAGGTTACCGTGGAGCAGATAGTCAAAGGAGATATCCAGGATGATCCTTTCGCCGAAATAAGGCTACAGCTTCCTGCGGCAGCTGACATATCTCTCATCTTGACGGGGAATAGAGAAATATACCAGGGAGGCGATGAGATGAGGTTTCAATTACAGATAACAAATATTGGAATAGTTGATGCCGAGAATTTGAGGATCAGACTGGACTCAATACCACCCTTTGTGAACAATCAATACAGTATTTCGATGGTGGAAGCAGGAAGAGTATGGGATAAAAAGAAGAACACCCACGAGATAGATAATCTTAAAATAAATATAAAAGCGCCTTATTTTCCGGAGCCGATCGATTTAAAGCTTCAGGCCCATGCCCAGTATACCGACCCGCAGAAAAAGTCTTACGAATCCTGGGGCGGAACAGACTTTCATATATCCGGCCCCATCCAGTTGCACAAGAGAGTAGAAGAGACACAGGAATTTCAAAAAAGCTATTACGTCATCAACTCTCTGAGAAACTGCGGCAATAGGACTCTGACACTGGATATCTCAGATTCGACTGGATCTGGTTTTCAAGCAGATTCCTCTTTGAGCTGGAAGCTTAACCTATCACCAGGTGAGGCGAAAACAGTAAGCTATCTCATTAAGGCCAAACTGCCGGGGTTGAGACAAATCCTGCCGGATGCAAAGGCTTGCTACAATTGGGATGACAAGATGTACACCGTCCGCTCAGAAAGGCCTGTGGTAGATGCCTTTGGGCCGCTAATCGAAGTTGAGAGAAGCGTCAGTCCCACAAAGCTACAACCAGGAGAAGTAGCAACAGTATCAATCCAGCTGACCAATAACGGAAATAAGGAGGCAGCAATCTCCTTGCAGGATCCAGTACCAGGGGGAACTGAGCTTATCTCTGGATCTGTTAATGAATCGTCAATGCTCCCGCCCAATGAGACTTATTCGAAAAATTACCAGCTGCGCTGCATCGAGCAGGGAACCATCCGTCTTCCTCAGAGCGAGATCAGTTATCGAGATGTACGGGGGAACGAATACAGTACAAGTATGAATGCGCTTGAGATTGATGTGGAGAGTGAAAAGAAGACCAATCAAACGGATGCTGCTATTAACGAGACGGGGATGGTAGAAGCACAAAACGAGACAGGCAGAGCCGATACACAGACAGAAAAAGTGGGCGTCGAGACAGATGATGCAGACGCTGAGACGGAAGAGAATAGCGAAAAATATTTGTCAGCCCTGCTGATCACAATCGTATTATTACTATCAGCAGCATTCAGCAGATATCCTTGACACTGTCGATTATCCTTCCCTTTTCCATGACCGAAATCCGGTCGCTCATATGTCTTACAACCTCCATATCGTGAGATATGAAGAGCATGGTCAGGCCAAATTCACTCTTCAGATCCATCATGAGCCGTAGAATTTGGGCCTGCACTGAAACATCCAGGGAGGCAGTAGGCTCATCTGCGACAATGAACTCAGGGTTTATGGCCAGGATTCTGGCCAGAACAACTCGCTGGTTCTGCCCGCCGCTGAGCTGGTGAGGATATCGGTTTAAATGCTCCGGGTTTAAGCCTACGATATCTATCAGCTCCAAGA
>JAQTXY010000176.1 GCA_028688535.1 Methanothrix sp.
ATCGGTGTGGAACATAAAAGCCGATCCGGTTTGATTTGCGAAGAAGGGGATGGTGAAGCGAACAAAGTCTGCATACAGAAGGGAGCTGTCGGTAATGAATACCAGGACGATGAAAATACCCACCACTATTTTTGCGTGTCTGCTCCATTTTAGCTCCTTTCCCAAAAGGAAGATGGCCAGTCCGGATAAGACAAGAAGCGGCGGATCTATGAAAAAGCTCATTATCATACCTCATTTTTTTGCGGATACTCGCCTGAGAAGATAGGGCAGATTAAATTCACTCTTTTCTTTTTTGCCGGTCTGGCCGGGTCCAGCCATGATGAATCCCTTGAAATCCTGAAGGGCCTGGAAAATGGGATGGCTAGGTTGATCAAGCAGACCCACCAGCAGGTCATTGCTTACCTTGCGTATGGCATTTTTGCTGGCCTGGGCCGGCAGGTTAAGGCTCATCAGTGCGCCCTCGCCGAATGAGGCGGAGTTGCCAGCATGTCTCAACTTTCCGCCCATGATGAATTCGGCTATGAGGCTGGTTTTGCCTGGGCTGTCTTTCGTACTGCCAGAGGTGCTGTTGACTATGCGATAGCCGGCATCACCCTCCAATAATCTGAATCGAAGAATGGGTGGAGAGAGTGCGGCGTCTGAGACGAGCAGCAGATCCCAGTCGCCCAGGATCTCCTCTGGCTTTGGCGATGTCGCTTTGTGATGGAAGATGAAGCTGCAGTCAGCCTGTGTCATGAAGTCCAGGGAGTAACGGCGGGAGAGGACGAAGTGGAATATTGGCAGCCCTTTTCCCGGTTTTCTCAGGGAGACGAAAGCCTCTCCTATAACTGTGTCTTTATCTATGATCTTGATTACGTCGTCAAAGTTATTGAAGGGAAAGTCGCTATATTTGATGTATACCGCCTTTCCTGTTTCAGGAAGCTCGACATCGAGGGCCTGGTTGGAGGCATGGATGTCCGAGAGGAAGGGGTGTGTCTCGCCCAGTATCTTTTTTCCTTTGGACTGATCCCTGTCCGGCCAGAATCTTTTGAAGAAGCCGAGGCCATACATCATGACCAGGTTGGCAAAGTCATAATCGGCAGGATAAAAGCCCTTCCAGTAGCGGTCATTCCAGATGGTCTGAGTATTGGGATCGAAGGACCAGTTGATGCCGT
This sequence comes from Methanothrix sp., assembly GCA_028688535.1. Lineage (GTDB taxonomy): Archaea > Halobacteriota > Methanosarcinia > Methanotrichales > Methanotrichaceae > Methanothrix. The sequence continues at coordinate 1,155 of JAQTXY010000176.1, forward strand.
CTATGATCTCCATCTGGGGGGAGTTGATCAGGTTTTCTGCGGGAAGAATGCTATTGCTCTGCCTGTACAGACGGGACAGCTCTTCTTTTTTACAGTACATAGGCTGCCCAGGGGTGCAGGGTCGGGAGGGGGAATTCATAGAAATAATAGTGATGGTTAAATCTATTTAGATATTTTGAGGGAACTGTTCGGGACTATTAACCACTTGGCAACTCACAATAGTCCATGAACTGCCACCACATAGTGAAATACATCTCTAGATATGGAATCGTCTCCAGGCAAATTGCCTGGGACTTTTCAGTCAAACAGCTTAGGCGCCTTGCATGTACGCAGTTTGACTATATTATTAAAACAAGCAATCAATTTGCTCAAAATCAATCCTGGCAGTGGAGTCCAGCGTGAGGGGCGTCAGAGAGATCTTGCGGTCCTGGTAGACTGTTTGCACATCGGTGCCCTTTGCATCGCAGCAGATAAGATCGCCGTCTATCCAGTAATAGGGCCTGCCACGCGGATCAAAGCGCTCCTGGACAGTGGTCTTGAAGATCTTGCGAGCCAGGCGGGTGACCACGATCTCCGTATCCTCAGTAGCATCAGCCGGAACATTCAGATTCAAGACATCCACACCCTCGGGCAGGCCGTGCTCCAGCACCTTGCTGGCGACGCGACGCAGGACCTTGGTGGCAACCTCAAAATTGTGCTTCTCGCCGTGGTGCATATCGAATTTATCGCCCTGGTCTACCACCTGAATGGATGCGGCAATAGAGGGAATGCCGTAGCTTGCCGCCTCCAGGGCAGCGCCGATGGTTCCGCTGGTGGTGACGGTATCAGTGCTGATGTTCTCACCCACATTGATTCCTGATACGACGAGGTCGGGAAGCTCCCCTTTCATAATGGCGAAGATGCCGATGATGACCGAATCCACCGGAGTTCCTGTGACTGCGTAAGCCTGAAAACCGTTGAAGTTTACCTGGGCGTATCGTAGCGGCTCAAAGACGGATACCGATCTTCCCACGCCGCTCTTCTGCCCGGAAGGGGCGGCTACTATTACCTGACCCAAGCCCTGTACGGCTTTAGCGGCAGCCTGTAAGCCGGAGGCATAAACGCCGTCATCGTTGCTGACCAGTATGCGATGCATCGCCCTCTCTTATTGTGCCTCAGATATTAAAAGGCAGCTAATTGAACATCTCCAGCAGCCTCTCCACTATCTTGTTGAAGCTCTTCCCCGCCAGCGTTCCGCTCTGCACGAACGTCTCTCCGCGATCGCCCAGAGCACAAACCTTTGGATCTATGGGAATTGCCCCCAGGAAGGGCACATCCATCTCCTCTGCCATCTTCTCGCCGCCGCCGGATCCAAAGATGCTTATGCTCTCGCCACAATGCGGGCAGACCAGACCTGACATATTTTCTACGATGCCGAGCACCGGCAGCTTCATGGCCTTTACCATGTTAACCGCTTTTCGGCTGTCCAGGAGAGCGACATCCTGAGGTGTGGTTACTATTATCGCCCCAGCCAGATCAGGGATGAGCTGCACCACGGAAAGCGGCTCATCGCTGGTGCCAGGCGGCATGTCGACCAGCAGGAAATCTAGATCTCCCCAGTTCACATCCTGGATGAACTGCTTGATGGCAGCCATCTTCATGGGCCCGCGCCAGACCACTGGAGTATCGCGGCTGGTGAGAATCAGAGCCATGGAGGCGGCCTTGATGCCCTCGGCCTGGGCTGGCTCTATTCCCTCCACTCCCTGCTTTAGTCTTTCCTCTTCGATTCCCAGAAGCTTGGGGATATCCGGGCCGGTGATATCTCCATCCAATATACCCACTCTCAAGCCCTTCATTTGCAGTGCACGGCTTAGGTTGACGGTGACGGTGCTCTTGCCTACACCTCCTTTGCCGCTAGCGATGATGATCTTATGCTTGATCTTTGCCATGCGATCGACTTGGCAGGTACATTCTTGGCCATCACTTTGATCCTTGCAGGAGCCCTTCTGGGCACATGAATCACAATTGTCTTTCTGTTTTGTCATGGAAGTCATTCCGCTTGGTTTGCATGCAATTGTTTAATATGATTTGTATAACAATAGTTACAATTATTATTTCATATCATTTATTAATCTATCGACAGAACGGAAAAAGAGTTTACCAGTATGCATCCTTCTGGAAATCAAGCCGTCCTTCTCCAGGATCTTGCAGTACTTGATGGCATCGCTTCCATCTATTTCCATTTGTTGGCTTATCTCCTCCAGGGTGCAAGGCCTGTCAGAGAGAAGATCTATCAGACGGTCTCGGATGCGGACTGGAACGCTCCAGTCCCAATCCGGTATCAACTCGGCACCAGGGAATATCTCCAGCATCCTTTGCATCTCTTCTTCGCTGAGAGCTTCAACTGGTTCGGCAGGCGTGCGGACCACAGTGTTGAGCTGAATTCGGTCCGGCTCTGTAGACTCTGCCGCCCTGGCGATCGCTTCCGCCTCAACATCGTTTATGCCCCTGACGAGCATCACCTCCAGCCAGATTTCACCGGAAAATTCCTTGCGAAAGTCCTTTAAGCCCGCGATCATATCTGAAGCCAAAAGGCCTGACGCCGGCCTATTGATGGCCTGAAAAGCTGTCTGGCTGACTGCATCCAAAGAGGGGAGGACTATATCCGCAGCAGCGACCTCTTTTCGGACGGACGGACTGGAGAGAAGCGAGCTGTTGGTGATCACTGCCACCGGAGCCTCGACAATCTTCTTGGCCTGGGCCACGATCTCCCCTAGATCGAGGCTCAACGTTGGCTCTCCCGATCCGGCGAATGTGAGATGATCGAAAGGCTCGGATCGTTTGAGTTCGATCTCTTTTATGACCTTTTGCCTGGGCACGAAACGATCCCGGCAGGAGGTTAAGCTGGCAGTACGACCCAGCTCACAGTAGACGCAATCCATGTTGCAGGTCTTATACTTGAGCAGGTCCACACCCATGGACAGGCCCAGGCGACGAGATAGCACCGGCCCAAAGAGATATCCCATAATTCGTTCCCGATTTTCTTTTCTACAAGGTGACTAACCAGCACCTAGATTTAACCTTATTTATCGATAAAGCTTAAATGACGGCGGGCCTGAATAATCAGCATGGACAAGGCTCGTGAACTGATCGAATTACTCGGCAAAAGCGATGACTACTTCGAACGCCAGAAGGCGGCATGGGCACTGGTGAATCTGGGGGAGGACTCCGTGGAACAGACCGCCAAAGCTCTGGAGTGCGGCGAGTTCTCGGATCTGAGATACAAATCAGCCTGGATCTTAGGCAAGATCGGCAGCCCCAGCGGAGTAGAGCCGCTCTGCCGGGCCCTGCTGAATGACCCTGATCACGTGGTTCGCGAATGGTGTGCCGCCGCCTTGGAGGCGGTCAAGAGCCAGGAGGCGATCCCTGCATTGGTTTTAGCCATGAAACGGGATAGCTCTAAAGATGTTCGTCTGCGAGCGGCTGTAGCGCTGCGCAAGCTTGGAGCAACAGAGGCTTTGCGTGATCTTCTCAGCTACAGCGATCCCGAGATCAGGGGTATGGCAGTGACTGGTCTTGCCAAGATAGGGCACAGGGATTCTTTGCAGGATGTGGCAAAGCTGCTCAGGGATGAAGACACAGAAGTTAGACGCAGAGCGACAGGCTTCATGGGAGAGGTAGCCTGTAAGGCAGCCTGCAATGAGGCCTTGAACTGGCTGGCAGAGGCTTTACAGGATAAAGAGAGCGCCGTCCGATGCGAGGCACTAAAATCCCTGGGCAAGATAAAGGCAGAAGAAGCCTGTGATCTGGCTTTGCAGGCATTGCAGGACCCTGAATGGCAGGTTCGCTACACAGCCGTTACAACCCTCGGCGAGATCGGCCATAACAAAGCACTGGACACCCTGGTGGAGGTCATGTTCGGAGGAGAGGATGAGAAGATAAGAGCCTGGGCGGCCTGGAGCCTGGGAGAAATTGCAGATGTTAGGGCGATAGAGCCGCTACAGCGGGCCTACAAGACCTGTCCCACAGAAGTGATGAAGAAGGCTAAAGACTCGCTGGTGGAGGTATTTAAGCAGGAGATATGATTGGGGCATTGCGTTCAAATAAAA
>JAQTXY010000177.1 GCA_028688535.1 Methanothrix sp.
ACCGGAATAAGTCGGCTGCTCTCTCCCTTCTATCCAGGAGTGTCAGCCTCCCCCCCGCTTTCTGATGCATATCGATTCCTCTCTTCAGGCCGAATGACTGCGGCTCTACTCCGGTTCTCTTCAGGTACCAGGACACAGGGCAGTAGACATATTGCGATATCTCTGATGCCGATATTGCCTTGTCTCCATTTTTCCGTTTTAGCATAATTAGAGATAAAGGTATCATATTAATAGAAGCCCTTCTTTATTCTCATCAGATGGCGGATGAATCACTGGGTTTGAAGGTTAGCCGAAAAAATGGCGAGAAGATTCGCAGGACTCTCATAGAGATGGGCCTCTTCGATCGCAGCCGCAAGATTTGCTCGGATGAATCCCATGTTTACCTGCCCGTCTTGGAGATTGACGAAAAGTCAGCCGCAAAGCTCTGCTGCCTTGGGCAGTTGGAACTGGTACAGATTAGCTTCCTGCCGGAAGAGAGAATAATCAGCCCGGAGGATCTCCTGGGATTTCGGCCCAGCTTCGAGGTAGTGGGCGACATTGCTATGGTGGAAGATCGCGATGCTGAGCGCGTAGCCGCTGCCCTTATGTCTACCAGTAAGAGCATAAAGACCGTCATTGCCCCCATCTCCGATGTGGAAGGAGAATTTCGCACCCGTCGCTTCCGGCACGTGGCCGGAGAGGCTCGCACCGTCACCCTTCACAAGGAACACGGCCTGCGCTACCGGGTTGACCTGGAAGGAGCCTATTTCACACCCCGACTGGGCACGGAGAGGCTGCGCATTGCAAGCCGGGTCTTGCCTTGCGATGTGGTGCTGGACATGTTCGCAGGCGTGGGACCATTTTCTCTGCTTCTGGCCAAAAAGGGGGCAAAGGTCATCGCTATGGACAAGAATCCGGTGGCTGTGAAATACCTGCGCGAAAATGCGCTTTTAAACAAAGTAGATAGCATCGAGATTCTGGAAGGCGATGCATCAGAGCTTGCTCTGCGCTACGAGAATCGGGCAGATCACGTGATCATGAATCTTCCTCACAGCGCCTCAGTATTCCTTATTCCCGCTATGAGAGCTGCAAAGTCAGAAGGAATGGTCCATTACTACTGCATAGCACCAGATGATGATCTCTTCAGGGATGTGGCTCTGATAAAAAAAGCGGCAGAGAAGATGGATGTCGGCGTAGAGGTGCTCTACAAAGAGATAGTGAGAAGTTATGCGCCGCACAGAAGCAATGTGGTCATTGACTTTCGGCTTTTGAAATCATGAGCAGCACTTTTTTGATGGAGCGGATACATTCATAGACTAGCGCAAAGAGGTGATATATAATGAAGAAAGCAAAAGTGTTGCTGGCATTTGTTGTGCTCTTTATCGTTGCCATGAGTGTGGCTAATGCAGCTCAACAGGTCAATCGTCCTGGTAATTCGATTGCAACAATGCAAAAGCCAAAGCTAGATGCTCCTACTATCGACATAATTCTAATTAAGATCGCTCCGGCATCACCGGGCAACAGCGAGCCGGTAAATGTAGGTGTCAAGGTCGTATCCGGTGGGATGAAACAGGATATTTGCGGATTGGATGCATCTAATTTCAATTTGGAGACTCTAACCGTGCCGCCGGGCGGTCCTGCCATAGTTATAAAAAATATCTATCCCACATCGTCGGTCGCGATAAACCAACCAGTAAGTTGCGACTATTGGCTGGATATGGTACCTACCTCATATCAGGGTAACCAATATACCTGGTTGACCGGAACGTATACACTTAAATTGAATTACGTTGCTGATGGACAGCAGCTCGCCAGCAAGACGTTTAGCTTTAGAGTCTGAGACTTATAGAAGGAGGGAGGCAAAAGTCTACTGGACGTAGGAGGGAAAATGGCCATCGACTTATGCCAAGACACTTTACGTCAATTAACGGATATAAGACTTTCGCCTCATGTTCCAGTCAGGGCTAGCGCGGACCCTCAGCACTCTTTCGGTAGGAGCCAATCGTCGAAGTGGCTGCCTGATCGGGGACCAAGAACTTAGGCTTCGAGCTCTGTAGCGAGGCGGCAGCGCACTGAAATCTGGCACTGCGTTCCTTTTGCGGGAACGCGACATCATCTCGATGTGTGGCCTGCGCTGCCGCCTGGCATCAGCTCCTAAATACAACATGAAATCTTTTATTCGAATCAAAAAGATAAATGGCCAGGAATACCTCAACAAATCCCCCAGAATGCTTTCAGCTTTGATCGTTGGCCAACTTATGAAGTAATGCCGCCCAGTTGTTCTCGCAGATGATCCACCAGCCTAAGGTATCCTTGGCCAGGGCACGGGCCGCCGGGCAAAAGGCATCGACAGCCAGATTGTAGGGCATTTGCGGCAGAGGCGGATGAAGCGGGTACTTGGTGCAGGTAAGCGGCCTGATCTCGTAGATGGTGCAGCCCTTCTTCTCCTTATCATAAAACGGACAGGGCTGCCTCAGCACCCAGGCATGCAGTCTCTTGTCGTACCGGCAGAGAGTCTTTAGCTTTTTCTTACCAACGCGCGCTGCAATTCTATTAAAATCCTCTTTTTCCAGGTACAGGCCGGCCCCAGGTGTATAGCAGCACCTGCCACACTGCTGGCATATGAAACGCTCCCAAAAGAGCCCTACCCCGGCATCTGAGCCCTCGCGTTCGTCTCTGGCGGGCAGGGGCAGGGATATGTCAAAGGGGACCTTCTCACCCCGGTCGATACTGTCCATCTGCTCCTCTCTCTTCAAGACGGACCAATGGGGCCGCAGGCGCAAGAGCTCAACGTGACGGCCCTGTCGCTTCTCTTCCACACAAGAGTTAAAGCAAAGCTGATGGCAGAGACGCCGCACCTGATTGATCATATCATTGCTGCCGCTCATATCTTATCCTCTTATGCAATCACTTTCGCTCCGCACGGCTTGTCCTTATTATCTGCTACATCCCTTGTCGTTCCATCCAGTAATTGACAGCTTCGCAGTAATTGCGCACTAGGTGATATAGATGTCTAAGAACCCAGAATTTGCAAAATACGGCTCCGACATTGCCCGCCATCAGGATGTTATTCGCTCTGCTAATGAGGATCTGATCAAGCTCTCCCAGAGATTTGGACGCATGATGCCCAAGCTCCACAAGCTTGACTCCTCTGCGATTCTTACCTGGTTTGACCTCTACAATAAGATCAAGGATAAAGCAAAGAGGACAGATGATGAACTGGCGAGCCTCACAAACGAGCAAGCCGCCGCAAATCCCGTTCTGCAGCTACAGATTAATTATTACTATGCTCAAAGGCAGCGGCTTTACTTTAAGATAGAGGTCATGGATGATATCATCAGCGGCATGATGGAGGACCTCTTGGAGAACGGCAGCTTTGAGGAGGCTCAGAAGGAAGAGATGCGCATAGCTCTCGATGCAACCATGGAAAAGAGTATGCTTCAATCTATGGCAGCACCGGTTCCGGCTTGAATGCAATCAGGCCGGGAAATTCGCCCCCCCCGGCTAGTGATGCCCATAAGGTCATGCAATATTATTAAAAAATGATTTGACTTCATGGGGCATTGCTGACAATTGGGCATAATGAATCATGCGTCTTGGTGAGATCATCCAAGATGCAAGAGCGCCAGCGGTCTGCCAGGAGATTTTGCCATTCGCCTATCCTCGCTGCCTTGATACGGCCCATCACATCATTTAAATTCTGCTTCATTTTATTAATCACCTCCATGTAAGCGAGCATGTTCTATTCACCACAGGCGCTTCTTGGGAGATGCCTGCCCGAGGCTATTGAAACGAAGCAGATCGATAGGGTTCTATAAGCTATTGCGATATCCCAGATTGCGTTATCAGTCACTGACTTCCAGGAGGCAGGCAGAGGTACACCCATGTGCAAGGTCAATCATCTCAGCCAGAGACTCACCTTCTAAGGAAACTGACTTTCAAATCGCAGTAATATATCATTCGTTGTATATCTAGATTTCGGTATGTCTGAACATCTCTATGAAGTGAGCATCACAACAGAGACATACAAAAATGCAGAGCGAAAATTGAAAGCATCATATCAAGAACAACCGTAAATATTCCCTTTTTCGGGAGTATTTGCCTCACCGACATCATTGTAGCTCTGAGGCGAGATCTTGCTGCAATAGCCCACCCACCAATCCATCACCCGAATCTGCGACGGCATTCCTAAAAAGCAGCCGGTGAAGCGGAAGTAACCTGGCACGCCCCCCAGATTGATGCCATCTCCATTGCCGGTGGTATCCACGATGTGGTACTTTGTATCTCCCGGCAAGAGCACAAGATTATAGGCATGGCCGGGATGATCTCCTACCAAAGGCAGATCATATCCCGTGCTGGAGGTGCTGAAGACCTCGCTCTGGCTATAGCCTGCTTTTCGCAGTATTGTGGTTAGCGCCGCCGCATAATCGATGCATACGCCCGTCTGCAAGATATTGATCGTGGCGTGGGTGGGAAACATGCCCATCACAGCACTGTTCTTGCTCATATTGCTATCAGAGCGCCAGGCTGAGACTCCCCACTCATCTGGCCGGCAGGAGAGGTTGGCTACATTCTTATTAAATCCATCTCTAAAGGAGCAGGTCCCGGTCAGGCTGGGACTGCACATGCGGGTGCATTCCGGATAACCGGAGCAACAAGCCTTGAAAACCGCATACCCTCGCATATAGCGGGCCTCCGGTCCGAAGGAGTTGATGATGTACAATCCCCGGCACCTCTTTTTATCCCCGCCTGAGTTATTGCAGGCTGCGATGGCCTCATCCACAATCCAGTCCAGGTCAGGATGGCAGACCTCCATCTGCTGGCACCTCTCCAGCGCATTGGGCCAGATGTCCTGACAGGGTGTATCCAGTGGATAATACTTCGGCCTGGGATTGACTTTGCTGCAAACCCAGGGCTTTGCGATACCGATTTCCACGTAGGCCTGGTCAGAAGAACCGGAGGCGTTGCTGACAGTAAGGGTGAGATTATGCCATCCCAGGCTGAGGTTCTTCATCTGGAATGATTGATTCCTGCCGATGATACCGTCTCGGCTGGACCGCCATAAATAGCGCAACGGCCCTTTGCCGCAATTAGCGACGGTGGCGGAAAAGAGCACATTCTCGCCTTGCGGGAAGGTGCGCACATCACCTGGTGAGAGAATTTTCGCCATTAGCTGTCCATTTTGCATTTC
>JAQTXY010000178.1 GCA_028688535.1 Methanothrix sp.
ATACGTCTATTTGTAAAGATTTATAATTCAATACTATGATTGAATTAATCATAACTTAAAATTAATTCAAATAAAAATATCATAAATGGGCAAACATTCAATTGATGTTATTATTCCCAGAATTAAGAAGTGGTTTGTGCTAATCGTTTTGGTTTAGGCGGACCTTAATTTTGTATACTTGTACCAATATATTTGCCATTATTTACCACAATTCTCAAAAGGAGTTGGCAATAATGAGGGCGATCAATTTTATTGCCGGTGTATACAAAGCTGCAGTGCTATCATTGACAGCATCTGCCGTGCAAGAGATGATGACAATTGGAAAATCTGATCTATCGGCAATCGCGAGCAAATTCCAGAGAAAGGGATGCAAACTTTTTTTGATGAAGAGAACCAGGATGGCAGTCATGGAAGATAAAACCATGTCGCTGGCAAAAAGGGCTAATAATAGATTCTTCTTGCGGCCCACATTTCAAGCTCTGACCATTGGTGTTCCTTTCTGTATCTTCAAGCTGCTCTTCGGCCTGCTTGCCTTGCGAACGGGCGAGCCGTATGCATATTTATTGGCCTTGGGATGGCTGGTGATTGCCTGGTCCGTTGCGGATTTGCTCATGAATCTGGCTCGAGTCTTCTTAGACCTGGTCGGCAGGGAGTCTTCCATCGAATACTGCACCATCGCTCAGGCGGGAAGGCTTTTTAATCGGGCCACGCTCTTCTTGGCCATCGACACTCTGATAACCTTTTCAATAATATGTTTCGTTCTTTGGTCCGGCTGGATAGTGCAACTTCGCCTGCACGAATCCTATCTCTGGTACGCAGCCACCACATTAAACTTGATTAGCATCTCAGCGGTCAACGTATGGATTGAGCTATCCAGAGAACGGTGAGTTTCTTTCTGCAATGAGAAATGATATATTTTCAGACCGCATATCTTCATTTTAATGGAAGTTGATTATGATGAATAAAGACCTCGAAAGCCTCCTCTCCGAATTAAAAGCTGTTCATGAAGATCTGCGACTCATACCAACAGAGATGATAGTAGTGTCTGATTGGGTTCGCCTCAAGTGCAGATACGGCTGCGAAAATTATGGAAATCATCTAGGGTGTCCTCCTTTTACTCCCACCCCATCTGAGACCAGAGCCATTCTCTCTGCATACAGAAATGCGGTTCTTGTCCGCTTTGAGGCTAAACCAGATCCTAAGGCAACAGTCAAACATGCCAGCCGTGCTATCTCCAATTCAGTGGTTAAGATGCAAAATACCGTGGCAGAGCTCGAGAGAGCTGCTTTTTTAGCCGGCTATTATAAGGCATTCGGCATGAATGCCATGCCCTGCTCACTCTGCGATACATGTGTTATCGGAGAGATGCAAAAGAAGGATCAAGCAGTCTTCGATCTGGATAGCGTGAAATGCAGGAATAAGAAGACCATGCGTCCATCCATGGAGGCCTGCGGCATCGATGTCTTTAAAACCCTGCAAAACGCTGGCTTTCGGCCTCGGGTTCTCAAGGACTGCAAGGAGATGGTGGAACTCTTTGGCTTGATACTGCTGGACTGATAATTCAGATCTTCTTTTTGCATGGAATTTTTTTTCAACAGCATCACGGCTAATAAGCTAATATACTATCATAATCATTCTGGGGAAGGATGCAATGGGAATTGATTGGATCGTTAGCAGCCATTTTAACGATGTTTGGCTTTGTGCCTCAGATAATTAAGATGCACAGGACGCAATCGGTGGCAGATGTAAGCCTGTTTATGCTCATGCAATTCTGCCTGGGAATGTTCCTCTGGCTGCTCTATGGTTGGCACATACAGGATAATATTCTCATTGTGGCCAATGCTATATCATTTTCCACATTGATAGTGGCCATAGGTATATTTTTAAAATACAGAAAGAGATAATCAGTAATCAGCTTTTATCCATCTTTTCTTTGACCCGATTTATCAGCCGCTCTAATGCTCCCTTAGTGTTCTGCCGATTATCGCAGGGAGAGAAATCTTTGGGGCTGCAGCCACCCAGAATATCCATGACTCTATCTGCCAGATCAGAGGCATTCAGCTCCTCAAGCCAATCAAGAAAGAGAGATGCCTGTGAATTGAATTCCCGGCATCTTTTTGGATCCGAGACTCCGCTTTCATGCAGCTCTAAGAGCCTATCCAATTCCTTTTGAATTTTCAACCAATCTTCTCTATCCATCTCAGGCGAATCTTTCCCATTCCAACTTTATAAAGTAACCCATCGGAAGGTTGGGAAGAAGATAAATACTCGATATAAAAAAGCTTGGTCTCAAAGGGATGCAATGACTCTTCCTTTCGATATGAAATTCCTGGATGCCGGCTCCCTGGCAGAATTGCTGGAGCTGCAAAACATCATCGCTGCAAATCTTCCCTTCCCGGAGATATTTATGCTTCATGATGAGGAATACTTAAGAGATGTCTTTAGCAGGGATCATTCTGCTATCGGCGTGAGGGTTGGAGAGATGCTGATTGCCTTTAGCATCATCCGCATTCCCGGACTCGCCCATGACAACCTGGGCAGGGATATAAATCTGCCTGAAGAGGAACTGGGCAAAGTTGCTCATCTCCAGGCAGCAGCGGTTCATCCTGCTTATCGCGGCCATGGTCTGCAGCGAAAGCTCACTTTTGCCCATCTGAATGTGATTGAAGAGCTGGGATATGAGCATGCTTGCTGCACAGTATCTCCCAAGAATCCCGTAAGCCTTGGCAATTATCTCTCCTGCGGACTGGCAATTGAGGGACTGCGCCCGAAGATGCATGGCTGGTGGAGATTCATTTTACATAGAAATATCAGGCAGGCGAATCAATTAGGGATAGAGCAAAAGAGAATTGCGATCTCGGATATTGCGGGTCACTTGGACCTCTTGAGCAAGGGCTTCAAAGGATTCAGGATCTCACCTCAATGCGAAGGCAAGCAGGTACAGGTATTTTATGCCAAATTCTAAAGCTCATTCTAGCTCTTTCGCGCTGCCATTGCCACCAGATCTACCAGATCGATTACCCTTTCACCGGCACCGGCGTCTCTCAGATTTCTGATGCAAAGTGGACAGGAGGTGACGATGTAGTCAACATCTTGCGGAGCATCTTTTAGCCTCTTCCTGGCCATTTGCAGGGATAGATCTCTGTATCCGGCCCGAACACCGCCCCCGCCTCCACAGCATCTGGCGTCTTTTCTGTTCGTTTTCATCTCTATAAGATGGCAGATAGCTTTTATAACCTGGCGCGGCTGATCATAGATCTGGTTATGTCTGCCCAGATGGCAGGGATCATGATAGGTAACTGTAAGATCAAGCGGTTTTAAGTCCAATTCGGAAATTCTGTGCGCCAAAAATTCCGGAACGCTCTCAACCCGAAAGTCCTGAGGATAGCTCTTTTTGAGGGTTGTATAGCAGCCTGCGCAGCCTGTAATTACGGTTTTTGCTCCCGTATTTGCGATCTGTCTGCAGTTATCATCCACAAACCGCCGGGCATCAAATCCGGTACGAAGCAGAGGCGAGCCGCAGCACTGCTCAGCGGGAAGCATGGTTGCCCCAAAGCGATGTAAAAGTGCAAAGGTATTAGCGGCAGTATCCGTATAACGATAGGAATTCATGCATCCCACAAAATAGACATATTCTGCCTTTTTTGCCAGAAGGCTTTTGTCTTTCAGCCAGGAGAGCCGATCTCTGCCATCGCCAAAGGTGTTGCCGCTCGCAAAGATATTTCTGCTCAGGTCAGCCTGCTGGATTGTCATCTTTCCTTGGGAGACAAGCTGTCTTCTGGCGTTCTCAATCAGCTCTGGCGGATTTACGCCGGCAGGGCAGTTTTCCGTACATAATCCGCAGGTAGTGCAGCTATTCAGGCTGTCGAGAACCTGCGAGTCTGGCAATAGTCCGCAGGTGAGCTCTTTCATTATCATAATGCGCCCTCTGGTATTGGCAGACTCCCAGCCTGATTCCTCGAAAACGGGACAGAAGGCGCGGCAGCTTCCGCATCTTACGCATTGATTTATTGCCTTAAGGTCTAGATTCATTCAAAGCCCCATCTTTCCCGGATTGAGAATTCCCTGGGGGTCCAGGGCATTTTTAATGGATTGCATCACCGAAAATGCCTCAGTTCCCACTTGCTCGGGCAGATACTGGGCACGAGCAAGGCCAATACCGTGCTCAGAGCTAACTGTTCCTCCCAGCTCCATAGCCGCTCTATGAATCCTGTCGGCAGCCAGTCGCAGCTTCTGCCATTGCTCTTCGCTCATTACATCAATGAATAGGGCCACATGCAGGTTTCCGTCTCCAATGTGGCCGTATTTCATGGCCGGGATATCTAACTTTGTGGTGATCTGTTGCACCTTCTTAATCAGAGCAGGAATCTCCTTAATGGGCACGCCCACATCCTCTCCCATATAAATTCTGGTCTTTGTGGGATCAAGCCGTGATATGGCGGCTCCTACCAGTCTTCTGGCCGCCCAGATGCTGTCCATCTCCCTGCCGACGGCAATTCTCACGCTCTTGGCGGTAATTTGGCATATCTCTGAGATTTGCCTGGCAGCTTCTGATGTTGAACTTTCCGTTCCATCCACCTCGAATAAAATTATGTCTCCATCCTCTGGTATGGCAAGCAAGGGATCACAAAGCTTCAGTACCTGCAGAGTGGTTCTATCTAGTATCTCACAAGCGGATGGGGTTATGCCGTTTGAAAATATCTCTATTACAGCCTGGCCGCCGATTTCCGCTTCGTCAAAGCATGCCAGGATCAGCTTTCTGGTACTAGGCAAGGGGGCAATCTTAAGTCCAGCCTGGGTAATAATTCCCAGTGTTCCTTCCGATCCCACAAAAAGACGGGTAAGATCATATCCTGCAGATGATTTGAGCACCTTTTTGCCGGTATGGACGACTCGGCCGTCTGCCAGCACTACCTCTAAATCAAGGACGTAATTTCTTACCGTCCCATATTTTACGGAGCGCATGCCGCTGCTATTGTAGGAGATCATTCCGCCAATGGTGCACATGGCCAGGCTTCCTGGATCAGGCGGAAAGAAAAAACCAGAAGGCTTCAGAGCTGAATTGAGTTTTTCTGCTACTACACCCGGTTCAACTATGGCCTGTTGGTTTTCAATATCTATCTCCAATATCCGGTTCATTCCC
>JAQTXY010000179.1 GCA_028688535.1 Methanothrix sp.
TCAGCACAATTGGCATAAAAGGTGCTGCGGCGAATCTGGGGCGTTCTCTTCTCCAGGTACTGGTGCTCACCGTCAAGCAGGCGCAGGGCAGTCGTCTGCTCTGGAGATACGCGCACCTGCCGCTCGAGATATTCGCGTATGGTCTCAGAGCGAATCGCCTCACGAACCGCGAGCAGCTCCTCTTCCAGCTTCTGTCGATTGTGGGCAATGAGCAGCTCTTTCTTCTTTCCGCTGGTGACCATCTCCAGGCAGCTATTGCAGCGGCAGGGCAGCTCGGTCAGATCTGCGGCCTTCCAAACTCCATCGCGGGTGTGATAGCGGCCCAAGAGGCCGTCAGCCAGGACGCGCGTGCTGTCCAGCAAATCGATGCCCAAATACACCAGTAGGCCCAGGTTGGCGGGTGTGGCAATGGCGGGAGCATACAAGGCCGTGTCCGGAGCGATCTTCTCTCGCACGCTTACAATTGCCGCTACCAGGTCTCTGGGATTTTTCAGGGCGCCGGCATTTCCCAGCACATAGACATCAGCTATCTCCGGCTCTATTGAGCTGTTGGGATGAACCATTACGCCTTTGGGGCCCGTCAAATCCAGGGGGGGCAGCTCCAGAGCCGGCTCAGAGCGAAGAGCTGCGGGCACGTAAGGAAGTATGGCCAGCTTCTGTTGTTCTCGCAGAGCCTCTCTGGCATTTATTGCGTCCTGAAGGCTGGCATAGCTGTAGACGCTCCCAGCTGAGACGTAATCATCCTTGCTGATCAGGGCAGGTGTGCTGATCTGCGGATCTGTTAGCAGCTTTCCCATGCGGGCCGGGCCGTCGCGGCGGACTACCTCAAAGTACTTGGTCATGGCTGATGTGCCTCACTCTTATCATCAGTGGTGACTTGATCATATAAAAAGGAGATTTGAGATGATCAGCTCAAATCCAAGAGCCGGATATTTGGTATCTATGATACGGATGACTTTGACACTCTGGCAGGGGGGCCGGTCAGCTGCTGGGATGGCGGCTCCTCCCATGCGGGCCGGGCCGAATAGGAATAGGGCTGCCGTATCTCAGGCGCCTGGAGAGTCGTCTCGAATCTTTCCGAGCAATCTTATCCTCAGAGGCAAGAGCAGAGGCATGAAAGTATCTCAATATTGTCACCGCAGACAAGTCCGCCATCCGATGATAAGGAATGCTCGGAAGGCATAGTCTCATGAATTTGAGGTCATGGGTCTCGGCCCGCGTAGCCGAGTGCAGGCCCGAATGACGATTCGTGGCCACCGGCAAATCGGATGACTTCGACTCTCGGACAGGGGCGCTGATCTATGGAAGGATTGAGCAAATGAATTCCTGGCTTCGCAATAGGTTTGTCAGTCCAAAGATTCATATCCTCCATCGGCATAAATGCAGATGAGGCATTTCTGGTATGGCGCGACCAATTGAATTAGGCTTAGTCTTGGAAGGAAAAGACGCCGAAGAATTTTTGGAGGATCTCAGAAATCCCAAGAAGCCTTCTAAAGAACAGATGGAGATGTTCAGGGAAGCAATCCGAATCTACAAAGAGCATCCGGTTTCATGAAGCCGCATCATCTTGATGATCTTCAAGTCGAGTATCTGAAGGAGAGTCATAACCTCTCTTTTTTCCATTGCAAAAATGATGATCTAAATGATTTCCTGAAGAATGATGCAAAGAAATCTCAGGACGATTTGATAAGCAGAACCTATCTGTGTCTCAGACAAAACAGCATCATCGGGTATCTAACGCTTGTCACGGATACCATTGAAGTCAAGCTGATAGAAAGAGACGATGCAGTGGATGGATATCCATATCCTCGTTATCCTGCAATAAAAATTGCCAGGCTGGCAGTTGATGAGGAATTTGAGGGATGTGGCATCGGGCGGTTTTTATTATTCTGGGCGACAGGCAAGGTTTATCAGTTATCCAACGAGGTTGGATGCAGGTACATAACCCTGGACTCCAAGCGAGAGGCTCTCGGATTCTATCAAAAATTCGGGTTCAAGCTAAGAATTCCATTTCGTTAGACTTTGTGATTATCCCGATGGAAAAACCAGTTCCTCGCCTACACCGGGACCGGATATAGATGCTGTGGGAGCCGTTGGCAATATCATTTAAATGTATATTTTTTTATATTTATTCTTGTCAATAATCTAATTGCAATGGCCATCTTTCTCTTACATAGCCCGCTATAAATCCTCAATAGCCAGAACTGATTTGGAATCAGATCCCATTAGTCCCACCTATCCTCTCTTCGATCCCCTCTCTCCTCAACCTGATGCTGAACTTCGCCTCAGGGTTTGCCCTCATCAGATCCTTTGCATTCCTCACAGCCTGCTCGATAGCCGCCCCGTCCGCCTCCTCAGGCACTTCGGCATTGAAGGGATAGGTCTCGGCCAGCTCCGCGGGGTATGGCCCGAAGGGTGGCTTGAAGTGCAAAACGTGCGCAAATCCTGCTGTATCTGCCTGGGAATCGTCGGTGATCAGGACATTGCCCTGCAAACTGATGCGGTCAATCCTTCGCGCATAGCGCATGACCTCCGGGCGCAGCGCCGCCTCTGTACTCGTGTAGAAGAACGTGGATTTGTTGGCAGAGTCCAGCGTCTCCAACCACGAACCCTGGTGGGCAAGCCTTCTCAGCCCGTCCAGCATGCGCGGATGTGAACGGCAGCGTGTCTCCAACAGGTCCCACAGCGAGCCCTCGCGAATGCTCTCTTTAACCTGTTTCATCTCTGCCAGCGAGACATAGAGATTATGCCGGGCCAGGAGCCTGGTCTTTTGGGGGCTATCCATCAGTTCCTTCAAGGTATGCTCCTGGCAGACGGGGCAGCAGCAGGGAAGGTAGCTCATCTCCTCCAGCTTGCCGGTTCCGTGCACAGTCAGGTATCGATCCTGCCGGGCGTAGAGTGCGTAGGCAGCCGAGTCGAAGAGATCACATCCCATGGCTGCGGCGAGTGCGAAGATCATGGGATGCCCGGCGCCAAAGAGATGCACGGGCCGGCCTGAACCCAATCCCTTCTTGGCAGCCGTCACCACATCGACCAGATCGCGATACCGGTAGGCTTCCATGAGCGGAACCACGCCGCCCACCGGAAAGACATCAAAGGGAAGATCCCGTGCGAACCTGCCTGCTTTCTCTCTGAGATCGGAGTAAGTCGAGCCCTGGATAGGGCAGGCTAGAAGGCCCGATCTTTCCAGGGAGGCGGCCTGTACCAGTCGTTCTTCTGTTATCTGTAGCTCCGACTGCGCCCGCTCTCGCGTGACGTCCGGAGGAGTTGGTATGTCCAGGGGTACAGATATGTCAGATTTTATGGCGAATTGAAAATTCAAAATCTCCAGAGGAGAAACATCGATATCCCCATAAACGGAAAGCTGGAAGGCGCCCGAGTCGGTCATGATAGGTCCGGAAAAACCCAGGAGATCATGCAGTCCGCGCTCGATAGCCTGTATTTTCAAGGCCGGATCCTGGTGAATTATGTAGCTGTTGGTGATAATCATATCTGCACCCATCTCTTGCAACTCGCTTGGCGGGATGAGAGGCAGATGGGGATTGACCACAGGCATGAGTGCGGGAGTCTCGACGGTGCCATGCATTGTGGAAAGCCGGCCAATCCTTCCGGCCAGATCTTTATGCAGTATTTCGAAGCGGTCCGGCATAAGTTCTCCCTTTACCAATAAGGAATAAATAGGTTGGGACAGATTTTCTGGATAGGATAGCAACTGAATAAAAAAGGATGTATTAATATGAAAATACTTGTAGTATTACTAGCATTGACCTGTCTCTCGGGCCTGGCCGGTGCCCAGATTATAGGCATGGGTGAGGGTTACAGCAACACTCAGCTTGCATTCTTCAATGCACCCACATCATCAACCTTTGAACCTAATGTCCAGGCGTACTGGGGAAATTACATCGCCGATCAGCAAAATAGCAGCTTCAAGAGTGCTTCTTCTAATATGGATATCTGGATGAACACCTTCCCGCTGAGGTTTGACACACCCCTGCAGTTCAAGGCCACAAGCTTTGCCGCCAATGCTGCCGCTCCCACTCTCACTGCAACAGAGAGAAACAGTCTGTTTCTGACCAGAAATGTAAACAGCCAGTTCGGTATCAATCAGATCTGGTCGTATCCTACGACAAGTGGAAGCTTAACTGTCTCCAATAGCACAGGCACGCCCAGCAAGGATGCCAAAGGACAGATGATGTCGCAAAATATCATGGTCCTCTTTAACACCTAAAAAGATAGAAACGATTAAATTATCTATCTATTTTTTCTCCTTTGCGTTCCTGCACTGTGAAAGGCAATAGTCCCCCTGCTAATAGTATGTCTCTTTGCCTTTGAGAGAGGCTCATATTCAAGGTGATCTGCTTATTTCCTGCGAATGCCACGATATTCTCTTTGCCGCTCTCCAGTGCCTGGCGAATGCCTGGTATTCGAATCTTCGTCTTTTCGGGCAGGCTTTCCCAATCAGATTCCTGGGCGAAGCTCAAGGGCAATATTCCGAAGTTCACCAGGTTAGCGGCATGAATTCTCTCGATGGATTTGGCTATCACAGCTTTTACACCCAGGTACATGGGGCAAAGAGCGGCATGCTCTCGGGAGGAGCCCTGGCCGTAGCTGAGACCGGCTACTATCAGGTTATGTGCACCTTGATCGCGTAACGCGGAAGCCCGGTGGCAGAACTCTTTATCCAGCGGCTCAAAGACAAATTCGGAGTATTTGGGCACATTAGATCTGTATTTTAAGCGTGAGCCGGCAGGCATGATATGGTCCGTTGTCACCAGATCTTCTACCCTTATAGTCACCTCTCCAGAGATATCATCCGGCATAGGTCCGTTGACAGGCGGCTCTCCAATATTCGGGCCTCTGCATATTTTTATTTCCGCTCGTTCTTTTATCGATAGGGGCGGAATAATCATACTGTCGTCGATCTCAAAATGCTCTGGCATTTCTATTTTGGGAAAGTCCATTCCCAGTTCTCTTGGATCCGTCAGTCTCGCGGTGATGGCTGAGGCGGCGGCGACCAATGGGCTTGTGAGATAGACGTTTGCGCTGGGTGTTCCGGATCTGCCTTTGAAATTGCGGTTGCTGGTGCGCACGGAGACGGAGTCTGTGCATGGTGACATGCTGTTGCCGATACAAAAGCCG
>JAQTXY010000180.1 GCA_028688535.1 Methanothrix sp.
ATCTAAAAGCCATCTTTGAGGCGGCCAAAAATGTCTCCTTTATCATTGCCGATGCCAGGAGCGAGGAGCCTATAATCCTGGAATTCTCTCCTGGTTCAGAGAAATGTTTCGGCTACAGTCGTGCAGAGGTCTTGGGAAAACCGGTCTATATGCTGCTTGTTCCCGAGGATCGCGATAAACTGGCTGAAGCGGCACGTCGCATGAGAAAAGAGACAACATTCTCTGGATTTAGAACTCTTCTGAGAAAGAACCAGGAGAGGTTTCCGGCAATGTACTCCATATATCCCCTGCTCGACGAATCCGGTGAGTTTTATGCAGCTTTGGGCGTTTGCATAGATATAACCGAGCAGAAGAAGATGGAAGAGGAACTGGTCCGGGCGAGGGACGCTGCCGAGGCTTCAGCCAGAGCGAAAGCGGAATTCACTGCCAATGTGAGCCATGAGATAAGAACGCCGCTTAATGCCGTCATAGGCATGACTGACCTGCTCTTGCATAGCGATCTTGATCCTGTGGAAAAGGATTATGTAAAGACCATTCGCAGCAGCGGGCTCTCCCTTCTTTGCATCATCAACGAGATACTGGATTTCTCCAAGATCGATGCCAGGAAAATGGATATTGTGAACCTGCCATTAGATTTGCAGGATGTTTTGGAGACCTGCCTCGACCAGGTTGCATCCCAAGCCGCTGAGAGGCGCCTGGAGCTGGCTTATGTTCTGGCGAGCGATGTACCAAGGAAGATAGTGGGCGACGCCCTGCGTCTGGGACAGGTTCTTGGAAACCTTCTCAGCAATGCCGTCAAATTTACACAATCAGGAGAGGTCACGGTCTTAGTTGCCAGAGATAAAGAAGAAAAGGCATATCACTTCACAGTGAGAGATACGGGGATAGGCATCCCGGAGGATCGCATGTCCCGGCTCTTTCTCCCCTTCAGCCAGGTGGACTCATCACTTGCCCGCAGGTATGACGGAACCGGCCTGGGTCTGGCCATCAGCAGCCGGTTGGTGGAGCTGATGGGCGGTCGAATCTGGGCGGAGAGCAAAACAGGAGTAGGGTCCCAATTCCATTTTTCAATACCAGAAAAAGGGACTGGGACTGCGGACGCTGCCAGAAATCAACATGCAGGAGACTACTCCAGATTGGATGGCAAGAAAGCACTGATTGCCGTGGGGAAAAGTGCCAGCAGAGAGATGCTGGCCAATCATCTTCGCTCCTTTGCAATGTCTGCTGCAAAGCCCGGCTCGGACCGGGAA
The DNA here is from genome assembly GCA_028688535.1 of Methanothrix sp. Lineage (GTDB taxonomy): Archaea > Halobacteriota > Methanosarcinia > Methanotrichales > Methanotrichaceae > Methanothrix. The sequence continues at coordinate 1,251 of JAQTXY010000180.1, forward strand.
GCCTGCCGGCTCTTGGATGGGGAGAAGTACGATGTGATTATTGTTGATACCGATATCGCTAAATGGCCCCTGCTGGCGGAAAGAATAAGCCAGCAAAATCTGCAATCAATGCCGGTGATTGAGATCGGCTTTTTGGGAGAAAAGGCAACAGTGCAGGTCAAGACCCGGGCCTTCCTGACCAAGCCGGTCAGAGAAGCGCAGCTTGGCAGTGCATTGCTGCGCATTCTTGGGGAAGAGGAACAGGCAGTCGAGCCGGAGAAAGAGCCGGCTTTGCCACCAGCTGCAAACCAAGATCTTCGTATTCTTCTGGCTGAGGACAATCCCATCAACCAAAAAGTGGCATTGGCCATGCTCAAACATCTGGGGTACAAGGCCGATGTGGCCATCAACGGCAAAGATTTGCTGAAACGTCTGGAGCGAAAATCCTATGATGTGATCCTCATGGATATTCAGATGCCAGAGATGGACGGGCTGGAGGCTACCAGATTCATCCGCAGCAGCCTGCCTGCAGAAAAGCAGCCCAGGATAATCGCCATGACCGCCTATACATTGCAAGGAGACAGGGAGAGATGCATTGCTGCCGGAATGGATGGATACATCAGCAAGCCGGTGAAGATGGAGGAACTGAAAGCAACTCTGGAAAAATGGATTTAATGCAGTGATGTTTCAGGCGAGCCAAGCATCGATCCACGATGCCCTCCTCAAAGGGACCAACCACCGTAGTGGCGGCCTTGAGCCCGCCCTGCGCCATCACACAGGCAATGGCGAGGCAGCACTGGATTTTGACACAGCGCCCTTCTTACAGGGACACGTCATCAGAGATGAAGAGCCTGCTCCCGCTTCGCCTGCACACATTTCGTTCCTTGCCGCGCTCATACAAGAACTGAAACGAGGTACGACATATTCTCGCATTCACCGAAGACTTCGCAATCAAGCGAGGTGCTCATTTATTAGAGCTTAATCGGCTACAGCCTTATCTCGCAGCGAACTATCTATTTGATCGTTATAGATAATACAGTTTTCGGTTGAAATGGGAATAAAATCATTTCCCCACAGCCAGAGTCAGATTGCCATGCGGCATTACCAGCATGCGCGCATCCCTGCCCTGCCTGGCTCTGGCCAACTCAAGAGCCTGCTCAAGGGTTGCCGCCGGTGTAAAGAAGCACATCTCCGCCTTATCCGTGGGCAGTGCTGAGACCAGGATCAGATGATGCTGCATGGACTCCTTGGCCAGGAAGGCGGCCTTGTGCCCGCCAAACTCATACTCCCTGCCAAAGCGCTCCCAGCAATCCTCGGCAGATGTCGCTTCCCTTGCCCAGCGCTCGAAGACGGGATGGCCCAGCCCCTCGCTGCACTGCGCCACCAGGATGATGCTGCCGCCGGGAAGAGCCGCATTCTTGGCATTGTCCAGAGCCTTTTGCGCCTGGAAGAGGTTGAGGTCTTTGGGCCTGCCCCCGGCGCAGGTCACAACTATCTCTGCCGGCTTAACGGGGCGGCGGTACATGCGATCCACGGTAGCAGCGCCCTCGCGATGGGCAGAGACAAAGTCGCCTGCAACCGACTGGACGATTTCCTTCTTACCGTTCAAAACGACATTCAAGATGAAATCCAGTCCCGCTATTCCAGCCGCGTCCTCCATGTCCTGGCGAACCGGGCTGTCCAGCCTTCCTGTAATTGAGTTCGCTTCTCTCATCAGCTCATGGTTCTTGATCACAGAACGTTCCGAACTTATCCCTGGCAAGACGGCTTTGGCTCCGCCGCTGTATCCGGCATAATAGTGATACTCGATATTTCCTGTGGCTACAATGAGATCAGACGAGAGAGCCGTCTCCAGAACCTCCACTGGCGTTCCCCGCCTTGTCTCTCCCAAAGATACGCAATTCTTGGTGTCATGCTGCATGTAGGGCAGGCTGGTGCAGCCTTTCAAGAGCATGCGTTCCTCCTCGATCGTCATCCTGCGGTGCGTGCCCAGAGCAAATACAATATTCAGATCGCTGATGCCCAGATCCTCAAGCCGGCGGATGAGAGGCGGAAGCATGAGATGACTGGGAGCGGGACGGGTGATATCGCTCACCAGAATGCTGGCCGATTTAGAGCCAGCGAAATCATCCAGACATTTTCCATTGGAATGATCAATTGATCTATCGATCTCACCGGCCGGCGCGGCTGCAAGCTCCTCGGCCAGCACCACCTCTGCCCCTTCAGACAACATCAGATCGAGGCACCCTTGACCGTAACCAAGCCGGACATTATTATTTGAATTCATGATATCTATGTCTTCCAGATCACAGCGCGGCTGAGCATCTCGGAAAAGGCTTCGAATATAGGACGATCCGTTTTAGCAAGGAAATAATCCGCCCCAACCTGACTGCATGCCGCCCTGATGCGATCATTATGCTCTGCCATACGTCTGAGATACTCCTTTCGCTCATCCTCAGTAACACGGGTGATGAGCGGCAGGCCGCTCTCCATGTCCACGAACTTGACATCGCCTCCGAAGGCAAGCTCCGTCTCTTGCGGTGCTAACACTTGAATTACCACCAGCTCATGCCCTGATAGCCGGTAGATGCTGGATAGGACATCATCAGTCTCTCCCAGCAGGTCGGATATCAGGACCACCAGGCTGGTGGTCTTGAGAAGCGATTCCACCTGATCTGCGATGGCAAGCAAGCCCGTCCCACCTCGAGGATTTATCCCGTCCAGCACCTCAATGGATTGAAAGAGATTTCTTCTTCCCCGTTTAGGCTCACCAGGATAGAGCTTCTTACAAAAGAGCGATATGGCATACTTCTCATTTTCCAGGGTGGCCAGATAGGCAAAGCCGGCGGCCAATCGCGCTGCATATCCGAACTTTCCCTCGTAGCCCATGCTGGCGCTGCCGTCCAGAAGGATGTGCACCACCAGGCTTCTCTCCTCCTCATGCTCCCGGATATAGAGCTTTTCAGTTCGACCATAGACCTTCCAGTCCACCAGCTTGAAGTCGTCACCTTTGCGGTATTCCCGGTAGCCGACGGGACTTATGCCGTGTCCAAAGCGCAGGGACTTTCTGCCTCCGCTGTAAGCGGTCGATACTCGCTTCCTGACGAGCAGGGAGAACTTCTCCAGCTCTTTAAAGAACTCTGTATCCATTATCTGTCCTGACCTGTCCTTGAAGACCTTAAGATGCGCTTATCAACGGGGATTATTCAGAGGGACTGACTCTTTAAAATGTCCGTTACCACCTGGTCGCGGGTGAGACCCTTTCGCTCCGCCTCAAAACCCAGGATGATCCTGTGCCTCAAAACAGGATAAGCCATGACATGCAGATCCTCTTTGGAGACATAGTTTCTGCCCTGCAGGAAGGCTCTGGCCTTGGCTGAGAGTATTAGGCCGATGGTGGCCCTGGGGCTGGCTCCGTATGCAACGCCCTCCCACTTGCGCGTGGCCAGCACGAGATTCACTGTCGCTTTCTTCAGATCATCGGAGACAGGAATGTCTCGGCAGAGCTGCTGTAATGCTATCACCTCATCCTTGCTGACCACCGGCTGCACGTTGGGCTCGCCGCGAATGGTATATCTCTCCAGGATCTCCATTTCCTCTTCCTTGGATGGATATTCCATGAAAACCTTGAGCAAGAATCTGTCCAGTTGTGCCTCAGGAAGAGGGAAGGTGCCTTCCATCTCAATTGGGTTTTGCGTGGCCAGGATAAAGAATGGCTTATCGAGAAGATAGGTCTTGTTTCCTACCGTTACCTGTTTTTCCTGCATGGCCTCTAAAAGAGCGCTCTGCGTCTTGGGAGAAGCCCGGTTGATCTCGTCGGCCAGAACGATATTGGAGAAGACGGGCCCTGCCTCGAAGCGAAACTTTTTGCTCTTGTCGATCTCGTCGATGA
>JAQTXY010000181.1 GCA_028688535.1 Methanothrix sp.
ATCACCTAAAGCTAGAATGGGGCTTAGGGCTAGGGGTGTATATATTTCTTGTCCGAAGGGACGAATAAAAAATGAAAACAGATAAAGAATTACGGTAATTTCGCAATAAATACCCCTTCGCTTAATCTCCCACGCAGGATTTCTTCCTGACTCGGTAGCTTTTGGCAAACTCGCAGTTAACCTCGACCACTTCCTCATTGAAGTGTTTGAGGCTCTCGGGAACAGGCCCCAGCAGATCCGCCTTCTCCTGCGTATCAATCAGGGCGCCATGCGGCACGAACTTTCCGTCCGCCAGTGTAACTCCAATAACAGCAGCCGCGTGGCCGACAAAGCACTTCTTGCCCAATGTTGAGGCATGAACTACGGAGTTGAAGCCCACGAAGCTCTCATCCCCTATCTTCATGGGCCCGTGAATTACAGCACCGTGGGCAATGGAGATCTGCTTTCCCAGATTTATGGAGCTTCCCATTAGGCCGTGGAAGATAACGCCGTCCTGGATGTTGCATCTATCTCCGATTATTATGGGGTTGGCCTCGTCCGCCCGCAGGGAGGCAACCGGGCCTACGTAAACCTCTTCGCCAATGCGCACGTCTCCTATGATCACTGCTGATTCGTCAACGTAAGCCGTTGCTGCAACCGTTGGCATGCATTCGTTGCTGTTCCATGATGTCTTGGGGTTGGCCTTTAGCATATTAGCACCACCTTCCCGGTTATTCTTCATTCACCTTAAAAGAGATTGCCATTAACGATGGTTTGCATAGTAGCATATTAACTATTGTCGATAACGATAGATATATGCCCAAAATCAAGGCCGCTTTTTTAGATTGGCGAGATGTATATCGAAAACAAATGTAAATTGACTTCAGCATTTTTGCGATATGTGTAATATTATAATCTATAATCCCGATAATTGCCGCCAAATTTAAATATATGAGGAACGAAATTAGGTCCAAGCCATTGAATAATCTTCAAGGGTCTGGGAGGAGATTAAGGAGGGATTAATAGAGCTCTATGGAAGCATTTTTCCTATACTAGCTATATTAATTAAAGTATTGAATTTGAACAATTTAATATCTATAAAAAGGGTGTTAGACTTATGGCTGAAAATATGGTTAAGGAGCCGCCCGGTGGGCGTTGGTTGTTCGTCATCCTAGGCACGATCATCATGCTTTGTCTAGGCAGCGTTTATTCATGGTCCGTCTTTGTGAATCCATTAACAAAGCACTTTGCAGAACTGGGCCAAACGGTTACAGCAAGCGATGTGCTGCTGCCCTTTTCAATATTCCTGGCAGTCTTCTCGATCGCCATGGTTTTTTCAGGTAAGTACATCGAAAAATTTGGGCCACGCAAGATGGCCATGGCAGGAGGAGTTATTTGCGGTCTGGGTTGGCTGATGGCTTCAACGGCAGGTTCTGTGCAGATGCTTTACCCGACATACGGAGTAATCGGCGGCCTGGGTGTCGGAATCGCCTATGGTTGTCCGGTGGCAGTCTCAGCAAGATGGTTCCCGGATAAGCGAGGTCTTGCGGTAGGCTTAACTGTTTTAGGCTTCGGATTCTCTGCATTCTTCACCGCCAACATAGCTACCTATCTTATTGGCGCATTTGATGTGATGAGCACCTTCCGTTTCTTCGGGATTGCATTTATCATTATCATCGCTCTGTGTTCTCTACCCCTGACTTTCCCGCCTGCAGGATATAAACCGCCTGGATGGACGCCGCCCGTACCCAAGCCCGGTGCCCATGTAACCTGCGATTTCAAACGAGAGCAGATGCTCAAGACAACATCCTTCCTGGGCCTGTGGTTATGCTACTTTATCGGATGCATAGCAGGACTCATGGCTATAGGAATATCCAAGCCCGTTGGCACTGAGGTTGTGCAGATAGAGACTGGCTTGGCTTCTATGCTGGTTGGCTTCTTCGCAATCTTCAATGGCGGCGGCAGGCCGATCTTCGGTACGCTCACCGACAAGCTAACACCCAGAAACGCTGCGATGGTTTCCTTCGTTCTTATCGCTTTGGCATCTTTGATGATGATCACCATGGCAGTACCAGGTGCAACCACGATTTACATAATCTCCTTTGCCATCCTCTGGATGTGTCTGGGCGGCTGGCTGGCCATAGCGCCCACGGCTACGGCAACCTTCTTTGGCACCTGCGACTATCCCAGGAACTATGGTGTGGTCTTCCTGGCATATGGTGCAGGAGCTATCGTTGGTCCGCAGCTGGCTGGCTTCATTAAAACAGCTTCGGGAAGCTATATGGGAGTATTCCCCTACGTGGTCGGACTGGCAGTGATCGGCATTATAATCGCATTCGTCATGTTGAAACCACCAAAGCCACCTAAGTAAATAATTTAAACATTTTTTTTTAGATTGCGTCTTTTGGTCGCGATTCAACATTAGCAAAACTACGATTCTGGATGTTGCATGTCCTACAGCTGGAAAAGGGAACGTTGCGGTCCATGGCATGATAAACAAACTCCAGACGTTCGTGAAAAAAACGTTGCCCAGGAAAAGTCATGAAAATGGGAGAGTATGCCCAATTCTGCATCACAACCCATTTTCTTTAATCATTAGGAATCGCCATTAGCTTATCCCACCTCTCTCCTCAGCATGAGTGTTGCCGCCGCAAAGAAGATCAGGAAGAATACGCCCAGCGCCAGCAGATCGGGATAGAGTATATCGGCGACCCCAGCGCCTTTGAGCATCACCGCTCGCAGGGCATGGGCGGCGTAGGTAAGGGGAAGCATGTAGGAGAAGGGCCGGATGAACTCGGGCACAGACTGCAAGTGCCACCAGATGCCGCAGAGAACGATCTGTGGGGTGATGATGAGGGGTATGAACTGCACCACCTGAAACTCGCTGCGAGCGAAGTTGGAGAAGAAAGAGCCCAGGACCAGAGCGCCTGCGCCCGGGAACAACGCGCATTACTCTTTTGCTTTTATAATGGTTTCTACTTCGTCCATAAACTCCGGTCGGCTCATCTCTTGCAGCTCTTCTGGGGTGAAGAATTCATACCAATCATACGGCCGGACCACAAGAACAGACCTGCCGTCCTTTTCCATCTTCTCTATATGGACCAGCTTCGATTTCTCCAGGCGTCTAACCGAGGCATATGTCTTGCCGTTGCTCCATGTCATCAGCTTGGCCAAAGAGTATACGCTCTCACCAGGACTATTCTCGATTACTTCGTAGAGCTCCAGGTCGGTATCAATCCCCTTGTCCTCGACGGCTGAAATGGCCTGTGCAATGCTCATAATATAAATACCACATAGAAGCTATTTAAATCTTTTTGTAAACGCTAAGTAACTGTAATCCAAACATTTATATCCATATAAGCTATTCTAAAACGTATGATAGATGCAATGGAAAGGCGTGTTTTAACCAGCATCTGTCAAGCAACTAATTCCAGCAAATCCGCTCATGTCCCTAAGCCCTATTTCATGAAAAAGTTCCAGCAGGACAAGCGCACGAAAAAAGTAGCAGAGAAGGCACTCGTTTCTCTTATTGCACATGGGTATGTAAGCCTGCACAAAACCAGAAATGAAATAACTTATCAGCTTACGGATACTGGATTAGATGTTTGCCGCGAGATATTTCAGAAATACGGCAAGGGGATCAAGTTGCGTTGAAGCTCTTATCTGTGTTATGCTTTTGATCATGCCACCTCTCTCCTCAGCATGAGCGTTGCCGCCGCAAAGAAGATCAGGAAGAATACGCCCAGGGCCAACAGATCGGGATAGAGTATATCGGCGACCCCAGCGCCTTTGAGCATCACCGCTCGCAGGGCATGGGCGGCGTAGGTAAGGGGAAGCATGTAGGAGAAGGGCCGGATGAACTCGGGCACAGATTGCAGGGGCCACCAGATGCCGCAGAGGACGATCTGTGGGGTGATGATGAGGGGTATGAACTGCACCACCTGAAACTCGCTGCGAGCGAAGTTGGAGAAGAAAGAGCCCAGGACCAGAGCGCCTGCGCCCAGGAGCAAGACCACACCCAGGGCGGTGAGGGCGCTGCCCTGCAGGGGCACCTTGAAGCCGTAGGTAACAACGAAAAGTGTGGTGGCCGATTGCAGCAGGGTGAATAGAGAGAAACCCAAGACGTAGCCGGATATCATCTCCAACCGGCTGAGGGGTGAGACCATGAACTTCTCCAGAGTTCCTTGCGACCGCTCCCGGATGAAGGCGATGGCTGCGTTGATGAAGGTGAAGAAAAAAACCACCAGGCCCAAAATGGCCGGGCCCACCGTATCCATCATCTCCAGGTCATAGCCGAAGATGTATCGCGTTACGATGGAGCTTTCTGCTCTCAAACGAGGGCTGGTTGCCTCCTGTCCTGCCTTCTCCGCAGCCAGGCCGGCCTGCACCGCTGCTGCGATAGCTCCCGAGATTTGCAGGCTGCTGGCATCCAGCAATACCTGCACCTCTCCAGGCAGCAGGAGTACGGCTCCATCCAACTGGCCTTCAGCTACCAGCATCTCAGCGTCCGACTGTGAGCCCAGATGAAGGATATCAAAGTCCTTTATCGATTCCAGGTGTGCCCGCAGGCCCGCGTGGCCGCCCCCGTCCACCAGGCCCAGGGCCACGCCGCTCATATCTCCGGAGAGGGCATAGCCGAAGAGAGTCATGAGAACGATGGGCGCGAAGACAATCAGTCCGATAGTGCGCCGGTCCCTTTTGAGCTGGCGGATGACGCGCAGGGCCACTACGCCCGCCCGCGCCGGGCTGGGGCTCATGCCGCCTCCGAGAGACGCAAGAAGGCCTCTTCCAGCCGCGGCTCCGCCAGCCTCATGTCCAGAGGCGAGACGACTGCCAGGATATCTTTGATCTGGGCATGGCTCTCCAGGCGAACCTGCACGATATCATCAACGATCTCAATTTCATAGCCCTGGGCTCGCAGAAGAGCTGCATCCTTCTGTGGCTCTGCCAGCCACAGCTTGAGAATGGGCCATAGCCCTGCCAGACGCAGGATCTCCTCGGGACTGCCCTCTGCCGCCATCCTTCCGGCACGCATATAGCCCACCCTCTGGCATTTCTCTGCCTCATCCATGAGGTGAGTGGTGATGAGCACCGTCTTGCCCTCCCGCGTCAGCCTGCCGAAGTAATCCCA
>JAQTXY010000182.1 GCA_028688535.1 Methanothrix sp.
GAAGTTAATCGCCATATAGGCCTGTGTACTGGCGATATGACCGGCGGTAATCCAGATTCTCGCCCAGATGATCGTATACACTACAGTCCCTATTATGAGCACCTTCTTGCGGGACTTCAGGATCTTATCAGAGATGTACCCGGCAGTAGGGCAGCCCAAGATCATGCCTATCCCGATGAAGGTCAGCACCAGCCCGTAGGTGGGCCTGTCCCATCCCATGATGTCATGGAAAAACGGTCCCGCCCACAGTCCTTGATAGACCATCATGCTGCCGTACATGAAGAAGAACCATATAGCCAGGGGCCAGAACTTCATCCCCGCCCCGAAGGTCATCCTGAGTGCCCTCCCCATGGGAATCTTCTCCATAGTCTTGGTATCAGTTATTGGCTCACCTTTCTCCTCGGCTTCGATCTCCTGGATACCGGGAAGGTTCATGTCCGAGGGACGGTCCCGAGTGATCATCCAGGCTAATGCCGCCAGGATGAGCGTGATCATGCCCAGTATGATGAAGACCTGCTGCCAGCCCAGGATGTCGGAGATCAGGGCCAAAGGGCCAGCGGCGCTCAGGGCTCCGATGTTGCCCACCGCTAACAGGATACCGGAAAGAGAAGCAAACTCATTCTTGCGGTACCAGGCAGCTAGGATCTTCATGGTGGGGATGTAAACCATGGCCACGCCTATGCCTATCAACAACCGCCCGGCGATGACCGTCTCGAAGGTAGGTGCGATACCGGTGAGGATTGCGCCGGCTGCGGCAATAAGCGTGAAGAGGCTGACCGTTTTACGTGGTCCCCAGTTGTCGGTCAACAATCCAGACGGTAGCTGCATGACAGTGTAGGCGTAGAAATACACAGAGCTCAAAAGTGCGATGGAGGCGGCAGTGCTTACTTGGAAGGTGGTCTGCATGTCAGCGGACACAACCGCCGAGGACACCCTGTGAAAGTATACAAAGAAGTAAGCGAAGGCCAAGGTGCCGAACACCGCCCATCGGTAGCTCAGGACTTTCTTCACTTTACTTTTTTCCAATGTCATGCTTATAACCTTCCTACTATCTGACGAGACGTTTCGCTCTTGGCAGCATATTGATTAGCCGTTATCAGGTTGAGGCGACGAACATGTTCGTTAGGTGATCGGATTTATGAATTCAATGCCGGAAATGTTTGACGTTCAGCTTCCAGGCCTCTGTAAATAATTGCTTGGAGCCACCTACTTTTTCTACCTTACCGTCTCCTTGCTCCCCGAGACCAACAGCCTCCTCATCGCCCCCCGCGGAGCTGCTAACCAAAGCCCAGAGCAGCCACCTGAATTGCAGCGCTGCAAGATCTTCTTCATCTGTGGCAACTACTCCCGCATCCTCAGGTAGGCGGTTAGCCAAAGGCTCTGGAGCTTGAGATGGCCAAGGAGATCATGGCAGAGGTCTTCCACGCCCGGCCCGGTGAGGTGGAAGAGATGATTTGGAGCAGGCAGGAGGAGAGCGGGGCGGAGGGCGCGAAAACGGGCAATGGCCGAATTGGCACTGCCAATATAGGATCTACTTGGGGCAATTGATATCGAGCCTGTACTTGCACCGGCATGCTAATCTGGAATTGGAACTAAACAGAATTAAGTCCCCGGAATATGGAGACCAGGGCGCCGATTATGCATAATATCCCCGCCAGCATCATCACTCGACCGATGGTAGCAGAGAGCAGCACTGGACCGGCCCCTAAAATGGACCCATAATATCCTGCCTGGGCAAGTTGCAGAGATACTAAAATACCGGAAAAAGATACGCCCAATGCCATTCCCAGATTTCTGATCGTGGCCGTGAAGCTGGAGGCGATGTTTATCTTATCTCGAGGCAAGGATCTCATTGTCTCGGTGTTGTTGGGGCTTTGGAAGAGCGCGCCGCCTATGCCCAGAAAGACAAAAGCAAGCAGCATCAATCGTGGATCGCTACCTATGCTTGTCGCAAGATAGCCAAGGAGCATCATGGAGATTGCCATGATCATCATTCCCAGGGCGGCTAAGTATCTGAACTGATGGTTGTCATAGATCCAGCCTATAACCGGCGCACCAATGACCATTATTGCTGGGACTATGAGGTAGATCAAACCCACCTGTGATGGCGTGTATCCCCTCACCCCCTCAAAATAGAACGGCCCCAAAATGGATACCATCAGATTGGCCACGAAGAAGATTATCATACTGATACAGGGCAGCACAAACATCTTGTAACGAAAGATGGAGAGGTCCAGCAGTGGAGCTTTATGCCTGGATTCATTTATCAAGAAAACTGCCAGAGAGCAAAGAAAGATCAAGGCCAAGGCAACATTGGCAGGCTGAAAAGTGAAGCTAACGGAAAGTTGACCCAATATTGCCATCATAGAGACTATGAAGGCAATCAGGGTTACTGCGCCAATCCAGTCTACCTCAAAACTGCTGGATCTTTTGTCCTCAATTCTCATGTATCTGGAAGAAAGCAGCAACTGAATGATGCCTATCGGCACGTTTATCAGGAAAATATACTTCCATCCCAATAGGTCAACTATGAACCCGCCCAATGTGGGTCCCAATATACTGCCGATAGCTACGGTGGCACCGATGTAACCCATGGCCCGGCCCTGCTCACCACTCGGGAATGACTGGAAGATTATGGCTGAGCTTATAGAAAACATCATGGCAGCTCCTGTGGCCTGGATTATCCTGCAGAGCACAAGGAGGTTCAAGCTAGTGGACATGCCACAGGCGAAAGAACTGACGGAAAAGAGGGCAATCCCGAGAAAGAAGAGCCTGGCCTTGCCCATGGATTCTGCGACCTTGCCGAAGATCATGAGCAAGCTGGTGAGTGCGACAAGATAAGAGGTCATGATCATCTGTGACTGGGCGATATTTACATGGAAATAATCTGTAATAGTTGGAAGGGCGATGCTGACTACGGATCCATCAACCACTGCCATCAAGACGCCGGTAAGAACAAGCAGCAAAACTATGTAACGATTCTTGCTGCCCGCTTCCAGCTCTAAATCCCTCTCTTCAGCGTTCATTCCTATTGATCCTCATTGATTAACCTGTGGATTTGATTCACCTCTTCCCAATCAATATTAAACATCCGAAGGACAAGAATTAATCGAATTTCCTCCCGGCCCTCTCTATCCACCCAGAGACCTTCAATGTATTGGTCGCCCATGTGTGTATGCCAGTTGAACCGTATTATGGCTAATTGGAATCATCCCCAGGAGGTGTTCAAGGCGAAGCCAGTCTAGCCCAGGCCGATGGTGAGCTTATGTCCCTGAAGTCTGGAGACGGCCGAGGATTTACGGGCAGTAGCATTCCACACCCGGCTCGACGAGGTAAAAGAGATGATATCGATGCGGCAAAAGTATTTCAGGAAGGTCAAGTCAAACTAAATTTGATAAATATGAAAAAATGCAAAGCGCCAATAATAGTGATCTTGCTGCTAATAGCGACGGTTTTCGTCATGCAATCGGCTCTGGCAAATGAAGAACTGCAGGGTTCTGTAAATGAATCACAAATCACTTCATCCAACAAGACACAGCTCGTTTCATTCGTTGAGTCGGCAATGGCCTATGCCCGAGTGGTCGGCAGAGATAGAGCACTCGAGGAATTCAGCAATAAAACCGGCTCATTTGTCCGCAAAGACCTCTACATCTACGCTTATGATTTCAATGGAACTTGCCTGGCACATCCATATAAACCCGATTGGATCGGCAAAAACAAACTGGATGTAACAGATTCCAATGGCGTCCCATCCCTCAGGAATACGCTAAACGTTGCCAAGGAAGGGAAAGGATTTACTTACTTCATCTTCCCAAATCCAGCTCACGGAAACAGAGATGAGTTCAAGATGGCTTATGCTATGAGAGTGGATGACAATTGGTTCCTCGGCTCTGGGATCTATATCTCGTGTTAGTGATATGTAGCTCGTTTCCGTTTTGACAGGCGAGTAAGGGTATAACGCGAATCTGCCTCCTGCATCCGCCTCGCCTTGACTCACACGTCAGGCTGCGGGTGCGCGGACTGCATTTTGCAGATTTTGGACACATCGGTAACATTCTATCCAATGCTCAAGCCTCATGCAAAAATATTTAATATCATACGTTATGAGGCGCATCTGTATGGAAAAAATATGCAGGCAAAGGATCAGAAAGACGTTGATTATTCTCTCATTCGTCCTGTTGCCGGCTACTTTTGCGTATATATCCTGTCCAATAATAACCCAGGGCGCATCAGAAGGGATTGTCACCGGCGGGTTGATCCTCTTTATCCTCCTCTTTATCAGTTCGCTATTCCTGGGCAGGCTCTGGTGCGGCTGGCTCTGCCCCGCTGGAGGCTTGCAGGAGATTTACTTTGAGATAAATAATAAACCGGCTATTGCAGGTAGGCTAAACTGGCTTAAGTATATCATATTCCTTGCAGTTATTTTTATCCCCCTCATCTCTGCAATTCACTCTGCGGGAGGATTTACTGCCATTGACCTTTTTTATTATACAGATCATGGAATCTCAATTGCAAAACCGGGGGCATACATAATTTTCTTCGCTCAAATCACGTTCTTGACCGCATTTTCCATTCTGGGCGGCAAACGAGGCTTCTGTCATTATTTCTGCCCGATTGCAGTGATAATGATCATAGGAAGAAAGATTGGAAATCTAATCCGTTGGCCGGCTCTTCACCTGTCTGCTGATGCAGTTCTCTGCACGGACTGCGATAAATGCTCAAAGAGTTGCCCTATGGGGCTTGATGTGAGCAATATGGTCCGGCTGGGGCGTATGGAAAATACTGAGTGCATACTCTGTGGCGGCTGCGTGGATGTCTGCCCGAAGCAGGCTATCCAATATCAATTGCAGAACGAAAGATTTGTCCTTCATTGATTCGGCTTCGATCCAACCGGCGTTGGCGCAAGCGTGTCCTCCATAATCTTTCCATAAATATAACGGAATATCAATTTTCCCGTGGCAATCATCGGCGTGGCCAGCAGCGCCCCCATTATGCCAAATGCCTCGGTGCCGGCGATGACACCGATCAAGACGATCAGGGGAGGAAGATCGACTGCATTTCCCATGATCTTTGG
>JAQTXY010000183.1 GCA_028688535.1 Methanothrix sp.
ATGACTCGATCGAGCATGAAATGAGACTGGACGTAATCAGGATACTCGCACCATAAAGTGCCATCGTTATCAAAGGCTGCGATGCGCTCAGATGGTCCAACGTAGTTAGGATTGCTCAGGTTAGTAACATTTTCCACAAAACTGAGAATAGCAGTTTTTGCCGACCCCTCGGTCCAGGATGGCAGAGGATCTGTGACACCCTGACCGGATGACTCAGATTTTGTGTCGACTATGTTAGATTCAAATGCCAATGCCAATAATGGTATACATGCAAGGGCCAAAACAAATAGCACTAAATATTTACTAATCTTCATATTTTTCACCGCACCATTCGATTATTTGCATTTCTTGAGGAACATACTCCCGAGATATATTTGAAATTTGTGCAGAATAAGATTGAATGGATATGCAAGAGGTAAGGTCAAAATCTATCCATAAAATATTTAACTTATATAATTATAGATACAAGGTAGGAGAGACCAAACCTGGTGATGAAAATGAAATACGCTCTGACTTTCGGAGTTACTATTTTGATATTCTCAGCGCTCTTTGCTGGAACCGTCAATGCAGATAATGAATCCCCTGCAAATGAAACACAAATGAAGACAATCGGCATCATTGGAGGAGTAAGCTGGGTATCATCAATCGAATATTACCGATTAATGAACGAGATGGCCAATAATGAGCTTGGTGGACTGCATTCTGCAAAGATCTTGATGTATTCTATTGAATTTGGAGATTTTTCAAAACAGGAACGATTGGCTGAAAAGGGGAACTGGGAACCGCTGAACAAAACTATGATTGATGCTGCACAAAGGCTCAAGAATGGCGGCGCAGATTTTATTGTAATCGCCTCTAATACAATGAACTCACGTGCTGATGACATTCAAGCGACTGTAAAGATCCCCGTCCTTCATATTGCCGATGCAACCGGCGAAAAGGTGAAGGAGAGCGGAATTAAGAATGTGGCGCTGTTGGGCACGAAATTCACCATGGAGCAGAACTTCTATCGAGATCGGCTGGAGAAAAAGTACGGACTGCATGTGATTATTCCCAATGAAACCGAACGGGATTACATCAACAGAGTGATATTTGATGAATTATGTGCTGAAAAGATCACAAGCGAATCAAGAGAGCGATTCAAGCAGATTATTGATCGTCTTGTGGATGAAGAAGGTGCACAAGGAGTTATACTGGGATGTACCGAGATTCCATTGTTGATCAAACAGGATGATGTGATGGTGCCGGTCTTCGACACTACGCAGATACATGCGCACGCAGCGGTGAAATATGCCTTGAATAAGACAAAATAGTCCTTGATGCAGTCGGTCCCGGCATTCGGGCGCGAATTGGTGGAATGAGTGTCCTCCGGGTGGTTCCGGGGGCATCAATTTGAAAGGGGACAACAACCGGGATACATATATTAGATTGGGCAGATATGAGATCATTACATGTCAATGCTAATTGGAATGATGGTGACTGCCGCAGGGGTTGCTCTGCTGGGCAAGGTGCTTAAAGAAAGCATCTGGTCTGCGACAAACTCAATGAAAGGTGCTCACAACTCCAGTGGAAGGGTCATTGAAATCGAGGAGTACGAAATCATAGATGAAAACCAGAATCGACCATCTGGTGGCTACAAGGTGGAGATCCGCGATTAGGACATCGTGGGATGCTTTTTCCAAAAAGCAGTGGGTTGACAGGGAAGCAATCTTCATCAATCGAGCGGAACATGCATATATAGGTTAATCACTATTAATAATGGTGATTTCCTATGGATGGATTCGCAGCTGCAATCTTATTCCTATGGGCGCTGAGCATACTGATCCTCTCTGGATGGAAAGGACTGGTTAGATTCGGAGTATCTCTGCCATTGCTAGTTCTAGCCATAGATCGTTTGGCATCCTTAAAAATATCGTAGAATTATTTATTTCACATAATAACCAATAATTTTTCATATTATCTGCGCCATCGTTTCAAATTTTTATACGGCAGGCGAATTTTTCGCCTGCCCACTATTTTCTTCTGCCCTTCTGCAATTACAGCCAGCCTTCAGCGATTATTTTGTCCCTGGCAGCCTTAACCACTTTAACCAGCGTATCCATGGAATCGGCGTCAACAAATACATTCATGGGGAAGGATTTAAGTGCGTAAATCATGGCATTAGGATCGCTTTCATCACGGTTGTATTCAGTGGGTCTGAACCCTGTACTTAAACTGGTATAGGTGAGGTGACAACCGTCGATCAATTGTGTCTTTAGGATAAATGCGCAAGAGGGTGACAAAACCGTTGTCGTTCGGATTGACGCATATCATGTCTGCTTCCTGCTGGATGCGCTTTCGCAATTCATGCTGGACTTCCAGTATGCCACCCAGTGAAACTTCATGACCGAAATATTTCAGAGTGGCCCAACCGGCCGTGGCATAAGAGCCGGATCGGGATACTTCCTGGATATAGTTGCCGGGATTATAGGTGGTACGCTCTTGCAGGTAATCGGAACCGGGGCGGGACATTAGCCGTTGAAATTCGCCAATATCTTTCACCAAATTGCGGAATCCAACTTGGCTATAGCTAAGGCAAGACAGCTGGCCAGCAGATAGTGATGGCTATCTGATAATTTTTTCGCCTCCTCAAATTCCTTCAGGGCCGCCTCGTTGGCATCCTGAATGACGACTTTTTTACCGCCTCAAGCCATGATTAGTAACTGCCTGCTGTTGGGCCAAAAGGACTGCGAAAGGGTGGGATTGGAATGGGTCAAAATCCTCCGCAAGCTTTTTCGTCAGAAAGACAAATAGCCCACTGCGGGGGCAGAGATTTTGGCGGATGCTTTCTTTGAAAAAAAAGATCCAGATGGCCCGCACACCAAACCAGCTGATCGCCATTCTGCGCCAGGTCTAGGCTACGAATCACCAAATAGACGCCTTGGTCAACGAGCTTAGGGACTTACAGAGGAAGTGATTGGGATTTTGTGGAGGATGTTGGATGAATAGCGGGCATGGTGGGCTCATCAGCCTTGGCAAAAGCTGCTGTTTTCTAGTAGATCTCAAAAATATCGGCATTAATACGGATAAATGCATATATCACTTATGACATTATCCGATGGGATGAATATGAGCAAAAAAGTCACAGGCTTCTTCTTGATCCTCGGTTTTTCCATCATTATGCTATCATTCTCAAGCAGAGCCGTCCCTCCTCCTATGGAGGATGCCCCTTACTCAATTCAGGAAACTGCCGAAAATGGTTTCGTAATCGCTGGCACCACTGTATCGGATAAAACATCTTGGACTAATGATGCTAAAATATTAAAAATAAATTCTAATGGTGAAGAGGAATGGAATAAAACATTTGGAAGTCCCAACTACGATTCACTCAAATCAATTGCAGTCGTTCAAGGTGACGGATACATTATGACAGGAGAGACTGATTCAGCGGGTTCTAGGAAGCAATGGCTCGTAAAAATAGATCAAAATGGGGCTATGCTATGGAATAAGACCTATGGAAACGATTGGAGTAATGGGAAATCAATTCAAGGGACCTCTGACGGAAATTATATCACCATAGGTTATTCAAATAAGTATATTGATTACATACAAATTAATAATAAAGATTGGATAGCAAGTGCTATTGATTTTTTATATGCACTCTTTACTGATACAGGTGTTCCTGGTAGGGAGATCTATGAAAGTAATGGGGCTAATCTTTTGCTCATAAAAGTTGATTCTAATGGAAACATCTTGTGGGACAGAACCTTCCGAAGATCTGGTCATGATTATGGGGTTTCTGTGCATGAGACAGCTGATGCTGGATATATACTAAGTGGAACAACGAAGATTGATGAGAACCAAAATCACATATGGTTAATAAAGGCAAATTCAAAAGGCGATGAAGAGTGGAGTCGGACATTTGGCGGATCCAAATGGAACTCCATACCTGCGGCTTCTATTTTGCAGACATCAGATGGCGGATATATTTTAGCAGGATACACAGACTCCTTCGGTGAAGGCGGCAGCGATGTTTGGCTTATTAAAGTAGATAACAAGGGCAATGAGATGTGGAATAAGACCTTTGGAGGCAAAGAAGATGATTTTGGAAACGATATTCAGCTAACGAAGGATGGTGGATTTGTAATAGCGGGAACAACCTATTCTTTTGCTGATAAAGAATTGAATCCAGAACTTTGGGGAGATATTTGGCTCATAAGAACCGATGCTTCAGGCAATGAACTCTGGAATCGAACATTTGCAGGTGTAAGTTGGGATGATGCATATTCAGTTCGTGAGGTTAGTGATGGAGGTTTCATATTGGCAGGAAGCACAATTGCTAATGGCGGCGATGCATGGATTATTCTGAAGACTGATCTCCAAGGATATGAAGAGTGGAGAAAAACTTATTAAGAATGTAATAGAAACTATCATGAGGTCATAAGTGATCATCAAGCTGAAGGACCGTCATGCAGTGTACTATAACTCAGTTGAAGGTCTAACCGATGCATTCTCTATCGGGAAGAATATCCAGCTCAAGGAAAACTAAAATTAAAAGAAAAACCGATATCAAGTGCTAAAACATGCAGATAAAAACATGCCCAAACCCGGACTCGAACCGGGGACATTCAGATCTTCAGTCTGACGCTCTCCCAACTGAGCTACTTGGGCTCAAGTGGGCCCGACGCGATTCGAACGCATGACCTCCGCCATGTCAAGGCGACGTCATAACCAGCTAGACCACGGGCCCGCAAGCACCTTCCCTATCGCCTTCTTGCAGATAAAGTCTTCGGTCCGACTTGGGAATAGCTTAAATGAAATTAGGATAGGCCCGGCATCGTACCGGGCCTATCCTAATTTCAATTGTAGTAGACCTCTTTATGATACTCATCCAACGCCTTGATGGTAATCTGATCCTTCTTGGCCATGAGGATGGCATCTGCCGCCGCCTGAGCGGCCTGAATGGTGGTGATGTAAGGCAGATGGTAGTCCACGGCGCTTCTGCGGATCTGAACCCCATCCTTGACCGACTGCTTGGTGGTGGGCGTATTGATGATCAGCTTGACCTCGCCGATC
>JAQTXY010000184.1 GCA_028688535.1 Methanothrix sp.
GTAGCCAGGACAGAATATGGAAACGGATTTGCGGAAATCATAAACTACATGAACGAAAATGGGATGTTCTAATTTGACTGAGACATTTTCCTACAACCAGAATGCTCCGCTGAACAAAGAAGAGGCCGGCAGAGATTATCACAGCGGCATATCTGTGCACGATATCAGCTATGCCGGCTTAAAAGGCGAAAGAATCAGAGCTTATCTGGTCGCACCTGCGGGAGAAGGCCCATTTCCGGGAATCATCTTTGTTCATCCCGGCCCGGGAAACAGATCTTCCTTTTGGATGAGGCAATAACTCTGGCCAGGTCCAATGCCGTCTGCCTGTTAATCGATGCACCATGGGCCAAGGGTGCAGAATTTGGCAAAAGAGCCAGCGACCGGCCGGAAGATGTACGTGACTGGTTCATCGAGATTGCTATAGATTTGCGGCGGGCCGTTGATCTCATCTCTTCGCTGCCTGTTGTAGACATAAATCGCATAGCATACGTCGGCCACAGTATGGGTGCTCTTTTTGGAGGAATACTGGCTGGAGTGGATAGACGGATAAAAGCCGGCGTGCTGATGGCGGGCATAGGAAGCTTCACCGATGTAGCCCAACTGAACATGCCCTCCCTTGCCGGAGAGGAACTGGAAAGATATAATACGATCATGGAACCGATCGATTCCATCGGCTACATAAAGAATGCCCCACCTTCTGCCCTGTTCTTTCATTTCGGTCGTGCGGATGCCTTCTTTCCCAGGCAGAAATTCCTGGAGTATTATGGGGCTGCAAGTGATCCCAAGTCCATTCAATGGTATGATGTGGACCATTACAGTCTCAGTGAAACGGCGGCGGCGCACCCACGCGCAGCAAGCTGCGGGGCATTCATTAAAAAATAAATGGTCTCAAGCTCATTCAGGCAATGGATATGCATAAACACCCTTATACTTTGAATGCAAAAACCTTTCAAAGAATTCACGGTTAATTTCCTCGGGATGCAGGTCTTTAAATATTTTGGGATATAGCCATTTAGCCACATAGCAAATGCCTATATCTAATCGTGTTGTTGCAAGATAATGATTTAGCACATAAAGTCTTCCCTGCTTTCCAGCATCTGTTTGATTCAAGATTGGCTGGTTTAGCGCATTTTCCCAGATTGCCTTTGCTTCTGTATCATTTAATTGCTGATATCCTGTTGCCGTAAAGCCCATTAGCATTATGGCGGCAGGGTTTTGCTCCATAACCCACTCTGGATCTACATTTAAATACTGTTTACTTCCAAGGTCCGCTGCAATATTATTGCCCCCGGCGATTGTTACCACTTCATGATATGCTGTTCCCTGAGTACCTGTTTGGAAGAGATATTCCATGCTGTCGCGACTAAGAAAGACTCGAACTTTTTCTTCATCCTTTAAAGACTTCAATCGATCTTCGATTAAATTGCGGTATTGTTCTTTCCAATTAATGAAATCGTCTGCTTCGTTTCTCTTTTCCAGTATATACGAAAGCAATATGACTTCTTGGTCAAAGCTTCTTCCGCTATGGTCAAAGCCTAATAGAATCACATTCACTCCAGTGTTCTTGAGATTATTTTCGAGATCTGGAGCTTTACCGGGATAGTTAATCAGGATTTGTGGATTAACTTCAAGTATTTTTTCGTAATTTGGATCTGTGAATCCGCCAACATTCGGCTTATCTGCCATTTCTGGAAATAGCTCCCTATACTTGTCAAGAATTGATGAAGGTACACCAACAACTCGATCGCCCGAGTCAAGAATGCTGAGGATTTCAGCTACATTTGTATTAATAAATGCAATTCTCTCTACAGGTTTTTTTACTGTTAAGATTCTATCGCCGCTATCGAGAATTGTGAGTTCTTTATCCTTACCCTGTATGATCTGCTCGATCTGGATTATGTCGTTGTTATCGATCTTTCCATCATAATTGGCATCGCTCAGGTTAGTGGCAGCATTTGTTCCCTTGATTACTCCTTCCACATATGCGACATCCTTCTCATCTATGGTGTCATCCATATTTGCATTACCAAAGATACCAAGAGTAAAATCAGTCCCGGCACCCAAGGTACTTATGGATGCCGTCAATGCTATTAGTAAAGCTAAAACAATTTTCCAAGGCTTATTCATAATATTCCCTCATTCTTCATACTTCTAAATTATTTAGTATGATTTGATTTGTTATTAAAACAATCTATTTATAATCTTTTCGTTTATTGATTTATTTAAAGATATATAATTTCGCATAAGTATGTGGTAATTGGCGAATGTTCTGGGAGAACGGAGCTTCTCGAATAATTTGCCATTCGCAGAGATTGTGTGTAATAACACTCCATTTGCCTCCTGCAACGCAAGGGATGGGTTATTCCGCCAGATCAAAACGGTAGCTTCGTCGCGAATATGGAAATGGTGTTGGATGTATATAAGAGACCCTTTGATCCAAGTCACCCGATTGTATGCATGGATGAATCACCAAAACAGCTGATCTCAGAGACGAGAGTCCCAATTCAGGCATCTCCTGGATGAACGGCCAAACACGATTATGAATACAAACGCTGCGGCAAATCCAATATTTTCCTTGCCTGCGAGCCATTGGCAGGAAAGCGCATGGTTGGTTGAATATTGCTGAAATTGAGTTGAATGTGCTAACGAGCCAATGCCTGAATAGAAGAATCGATATTATTGAAGATGTTAAGAAAGAAGTAGCGTCATGGCAGGAGTTTAGAACTAATAAAAATGCAAAGGTAAATTGGCGATTCACTACTGCAGATGCCAGAGTCAAGCTCTCCAGACTTTATCCGACATTATATGTTTGACGAGACACTAGTCCCAAGATCATTCTCGATTATTTGTAATAAAATAGTTGAGGATTCCTATTTACCCTCTTTGCTGGTGCAATATTGAATAATTAAGTCCTTCTTACGAATTATGCTCCAATTTGGGCGAATTAGTTCCAGAATTAGTCTCTCTTTCGTTCATTCTTCGACAGCTTCCGCTAAGTCTAAATGATTTTGGCATTTTTCAATGTGCATAGCTGGTATAGGTTGAAAGCAAATGCAGTAACCATCATTATGATCCCAACTATCTGGACTGTTGTTGCCAATACTCTTCCTGCCCCAAATACTCTCTTTATCACTGCATGAGGTCTCTCGCCTGCGCACCGAAATAGCCTCTGTCTCTGAACACAACCTCGCCCGCCTCAGATGGGTCAACCTGACTATCATGCAGCGACGCGGTAGTAGTTTCTATTTCTCGAATAAGGCAATAATCAATATCTGTTTTTTGATGCAGTTTGTATCCGAAATGGAATTTATTGCCGTTCTTGGCAATTGTTCCATCTCTACTACAGCGGGTCTTAGCGTTTTGCCTCGGAGCTTCTTGAACTTTCCGGGGTCAGCTTCAATGAATGTGGCATCTTGGATCATCCCGCGTTTAACCATTAAACCCATAGCATCAAGTTGTATTTGAAGCTCTGCCCAGACCGCCACGTCCTTCTTAGTTTTAGCCATGCGTTCCTTGAATAGCCAAATTGTCCTGGAATCCGGGAAAGGATCTGGAAAACCAAGAAAAGCCATAAATGAAATTCGATCTGCCATTTGCCTTTTAACTTCAAGGTCACTCAAGCCGTTCCATTTTTGAAGTATCAGAATCTTGAACATTAGAATAACGTCACAATTTTACCTTCCGCCTTTATCGCTTTTATTATCATACATCTCGTCAAGTTCACGGAGAATCGGAACCCAATCGATCAAATTCGATATCTTCAACAGCCTGGACGGCTTTTGCTTCGCACTAAGTCCGCGAAGCATCCAAGTTGTAAAAGAATCTATAGTGTATAATATTGTTTATACCATATAAACATTATTATAATATATCTTCGGGCAGTTTTATAGAAATCCTCAAGGGACAAAGGAAGAAAGAGAGGCATACAAGCAAATGAATTTGCTGGAATTCGAATGACGCTAGAAAATATGCACTTGCTCTACTTTAGATCTGGTTAACCTGGTTCAGTTTTAATGCGGCGGCGCCTTGGATGTCCCGCAGCTTGCTGCGCGTGGGTGCGCCGCCGCAGTTTCACTTGCTTCCGGGCCGCATGCTTATCAGGTGGAATCCTTCAATCTTTTTGCCACTTTTCCTTCCACCGGGATGACTCTCATCTTCCCTGTTACAACATTCTTCTCATTTCCATATTTGTATCTTATTCATACTTTATATTGTGTAAAAATGGTTGATGAATATCTTTTTCCTGCAAAGATTCTTAAACTTACACGTAGTGTTATCTTTTCATGACCGCAGTCTTTGATCTACTAAGACCGCATAAAATAGCGATTTTGCATGGCACTCTTAGGAAAGACGCAAGAGCTATGGAGCTGCAGACGGCCAAGGAGATTTTGGCTGAGGTCTTTGGTATCCAGATCTCTGAAGTGGACGAGATGATCGAAAATCGATTTTCAGGTTGCCATGAATGCCAGAGAGAAAAAGGGTTGTGGCCTAGGGAGTTTCAACTAGTGAAGTGAGGTTCGCCTGAAGTCGCATGCCCGCAGGGTCTTTGAAGGTGGACATTAGATCAGAGTTTGACATTTCACAGCTTGCGGAGAAGAACAAAATGACTACTTTTGGATTCATAGGCACCGGCCATTTGGGGAGCATGCTGGTCAAGAAGTTCGTGGAGACCGGGGCCATTGAGGCAACGGCAATACTGGCCAGCAACCGGACAGCTGAGAAGGTGGAGCGTCTGGCGGAGGAGACCGGTATTCGCCCGACCAGCAATCGTGTTGTGGCACAGCTTTCCGATGTGATCTTCATCTGTGTTCGGCCCCTCGAGGTCAGGGACGTGCTAAGCGACGTTGCCTACCTGCTCAATTCCGGCAAGCTGGTCATCTCTGTGGCCGGGGATGTGTCACTGGAAATATTACAGAGCCTCTGCCCCGCCCGCCTGGCCCGCGCCTTTCCCAGCATGGCCTCTCTAAAGCTGCAGGGC
>JAQTXY010000185.1 GCA_028688535.1 Methanothrix sp.
GATCCTCTTGAAGAGCATGCAAGTCTTCAAGAGGCATGCGCTCAATATGCGGATCCCAGTAACCGGACATTGATGATCAACCTCTTACCATGAATACCCGGATGGATAAAAAGCAATCGATTCACGCCTCACTTTTTTTCAGATTCAGAGGATACAGCGGTCAGCTTCACCAGTTTATGAAGCAATGTCTCACCGGCGGGTGTAGTTTTATAGACTCCTTTTTTCCCTTCCTGGACAAGGTCGTGAAATTTAAGCCATTCAACAAACTCACTGGCCTTCTGAAAATTGAGGTTCGGTTTGTAGGTTATCTGCGTCTTCTTCATGTCCTGTCCCAGGCGTAGGGAAAGAATGTCCTTCATTATATCCAGTTTATCCCGTCTCTGCAATCCCATCTACTCCTAATCGGTTCCTGATCGCGCACCCTATGCCGCATAGACACCCTGATCTCAAAGCGTGGCTAAAAAGGCCATTTGTCCTTTCCAGGTTATCTCCATGCCGGCAATTTAGAAGTCAGCATGGACAATTGCCGGTGGAAGTTATATCTCTTTCTTCCAGTTCCAGCCGCTACCATCAAGATGACCTAATACAGGAATACGAAAAATAGGAGAAAAACCGGAGCCGACGTCGACCTATGCCGTTTGCAGGCCCGGAAAACCGCTCTATTCGAAGGATGCGTCTAGTGCCTCAGGTAATCCTGGCCACCGCTGACACCTCATCGCCCGGCTTGACATTCATGATGCGCACGCCCTGCGTGGAACGGCCTTGCACCCGTATTTCGCTGGCCGGAATTCGGATCACCACTCCATCCTTAGTGGTGACCAGCAGCTCATCGTCTTCAGAAACAGTGGTTGTGCAGCAGACAAAGCCCTTTCTGGCATCTATGTTCTTGACACCCTTGCCGCCGCGCTTCTGTTGAGGATATTCCTCCAGCTCAGTCCTTTTGCCATAGCCCTGATTGGTAATGGTGAGCAATGTAAAATTAGCGCTAGGCCGGATTACATCCATGCTGATGAGTTCGTCACCCATGTTCAGGCTGATGGCTTTCACACCCATGGTGCCACGATTGGAGGCACGCACACCATCCTCCTTGAAGCGAATGGCTTTACCAAACTTTGTGGCCACCAACAGCTCCTTGCTTCCGTCCGTGAGCTTGGCCGAGACCAAGCTGTCTCCTTTAAGGTTTACGGCCTTGATGCCGCCCTTTCTGGGATTGGAAAACGCCTGCAAGGGCATCTTGACAATGCCGCCGGCTCGGGTTACCAGGATTATGTAGCCCGATTCAAAGCTCTTCACCGGTATTGCGCCCGTGATCTTCTCATCAGGCTCCAGTTGTAGCAGATTGACAATGGACTTTCCCCGAGTTGCCCGTCCCAGGGATGGAACCTCATAGACCTTGAGCCAGTGGGCCTTGCCCTTGTCTGTGAAGAAGAGCAGATAATCTTTGGTAGAGGCGGTAAAGACGTCGGTTACAAATTCCTCGCTCTTGGTCTCAGCGCCAATGACTCCCCGCCCACCGCGCCGCTGCATGCGGTAAGCCGTAAGAGGCTGGCGTTTGATGTAGCCGGAAGAGGTGATAGTAACTGCCACCTCTTCTTCCTGTATGAGATCCTCCCGGGAGACCTCGCCCTCAGCCTCGATGATTTGGGTGCGCCGCTCATCCCCGTAGGTTTTGATGAGATATGTCAACTCTTCCTTGATGATGCTCAAGATCTCCAGGTTGCTAGAGAGGATCGTCCTCAATTTGGCGATAAGCTTTTCGAGTTCAGCAGCCTCGGAGACTATCTTCTCCTGCTCGAGGCCGGTGAGCCGCTGCAGCCTCATATCCAAAATTGCCTTGGCCTGCTCCTCGCTGAGCAGGAAGGCCGAAATCAGCGCATCTCTTGCCTCCACAGGAGAGCGCGCCGCCTTGATTATTCTTATTACCTCATCGATGTTTTGCAGAGCGATGAGCAGACCCGCCAGGATGTGAGCCCTCTTCTCGGCAGCATCAAGCTCGAACCTGGTGCGCCTCTCAATCACTAATGTTCGGTAGTGGATATAATTCTCCAAAGTCTCCTTCAAAGAGGCGATCTTGGGCAGGCCGTCTATTAAGACCATATTGTTGATGCCAAAGCTGGTCTGAAGAGCCGTGTGTTTATACAGTTGGTTTAATACCACATGAACATTAAATCCGCTCTTGACTTCCACTACCATGCGAATGCCGTCTCTATCCGACTCATCCCGCAGATCGGATATGCCCTCCAGACGGCCGCCTTTGACCATCTCAGCCATATCCTCAATGAGCTTGGCCTTATTGACCTGGTAGGGAAGCTGTGTAAAGACTATCTTTGTGCTCCTCGTCCCTTCCTCAATCTCCGACTTGGCCTTCATCAGAATGCTGCCTTTGCCGGTCTGATAGGCAGCCTCAATTCCTGCTCGACCCACGATGTAGGCGCCGGTGGGAAAGTCGGGCCCCGGCAAGATTTGCATTAGCTCAGAAAGCGACGCAGAAGGCTCGTCGATGAGATGGATAATGGCCCCGCATAGCTCCGTCAGATTATGGGGCGGAATATTGGTGGCCATGCCCACGGCAATGCCGCTGGAGCCGTTGAGGAGAAGGTCGGGCAGCTTTGCCGGCAGCACAACTGGCTCTTTGAGCGAGCCGTCATAATTAGGAGTAAAATCCACCGTATTCTTCTCAATGTCCACCAGCATCTCTTCGGCGATCTTGGAGAGGCGAACCTCAGTGTAACGCATGGCTGCAGCCGGGTCTCCATCGACGGAACCGAAGTTACCCTGACCGTCGATGAGGGGGTATCGCATGGAGAACGGCTGAGCCATGCGCACCATGGTCTCATAGATGGCGGCATCCCCGTGGGGATGGTACTTACCCATGACATCTCCCACCACGCGCGCCGATTTCTTGTAGGGCTGGTCGTGGGTCATGCCTTGCTCATTCATGGCATATAGTATGCGCCGATGAACGGGCTTGAGTCCATCGCGCACGTCTGGCAAGGCTCGACTCACAATCACACTCATAGCATAATCAATGTAGGAGGATTTCATCTCCTCAGTGATGTTAACCAATACTTCTGTCAAAGCCACCTCAATTATCAGACATCATACATCAAGATTCTTTACATATTTGGCATGCGTTTCTATGAACTCCCGACGAGGCTCCACCTGATCGCCCATGAGGATGGTGAAGATGCGATCCGCCTCCACTGCATCCTCCAGCGTCACTTTCAGCATAGTCCTCTTCTCGGGGTCCATAGTCGTATCCCACAGCTGTTCTGAATTCATCTCACCCAGGCCCTTGTATCTCTGAATGGCAGGCTTGGCCACCCCCTTCACCAGATGGTTGAGCTGCTCATCCGAGTAGGCGTAGCTGACGGTCTTTCCCTTCTTGACCTGGTAGAGGGGCGGCTGGGCGATAAAGACGTAACCGGCATCGATGAGCGGCTTCATGTATCTGTAGATGAATGTCAAGAGGAGGGTACGGATGTGCGAGCCATCCACATCAGCATCGGTCATTATTACTACCTTGTGATACCGGGCTTTACCGATATCGAAGTCATCGCCGATGCCCGTGCCGAAAGCCACAATCATATTGCGAATCTCGGCGTTCTTGAGAATCTTATCGAGCCTGGCCCTCTCTACATTGAGGATCTTGCCGCGCAAGGGGAGAATAGCCTGAAAATGACGGTTTCTGCCCTGCTTGGCACTTCCTCCTGCCGATTCGCCCTCAACTATATAAATCTCGCATTTGGAGGGATCATTGTTGGAGCAGTCGGCTAATTTTCCGGGAAGCCCTCCCGAGCCCAGAGCATTCTTGCGGCGAGTTAATTCCTTGGCCTTCCTGGCCGCCTCACGGGCTCGCAAGGCTTCGCCTGCTTTCTCCACAATAGTGGTGGCAACAGTGGGATTTTCCTCGAAGAACTCGGTCAGGCCTTCTGAGACCATGGACTCGATTAACCCCCGGATGGAGCTATTTCCCAATCGCGTCTTGGTCTGGCCCTCGAACTGCGGATCTGGAAGCTTCACACTGATGACCGCCACCAGCCCCTCGCGGAGATCTTCTCCCCCCAGCTTGACCTCGCCTTTGAAGACCTTATTGGCCCGGGCGTACTCATTGACGGTCTTGGTCAGCGCGGCACGAAAGCCCATGAGGTGAGTTCCGCCCTCGCGAGTGTTGATGTTGTTAGCGTAAGAGAAGATGTTCTCACTGTAGGAGTTGTTGTATTGCAGAGCAACTTCAACCTGCGTTCCGTTTTTGCTTCGCGAGAAGTAGATAGGGGGTTTATGCAGAGCCTCTTTGTTGGTATTGAGAAATTCCACGAAGGAGAGTATGCCTCCCTCGTAGCAGAAGTCGTTCTCTTTGTCGGTACCCTCTTCTTTAATGGTTATGCGCAGGCCACGGTTAAGGAAGGCCAGCTCTCGCAGCCGTGAGGAGAGTGTGTCGAAGTTGTATTCGGTATCTTCGAAGATTGCACCGTCCGGCTTGAAGGTGACAGTGGTGCCGGTGTGCTCAGAGTGCCCTCTGACCACTAACTCTGAGGCCACATTGCCGTGCTCATATCGCTGCCAGTAGACCCGACCGTTCCTGCGAACCTCCACCTCCATCCACTCGGAGAGAGCATTGACCACAGAAACGCCTACACCATGAAGGCCCCCTGAGACCATGTAGGACTCATGGTCGAACTTGCCCCCTGCATGCAGAACGGTCATGACTATCTCCAGGGCGGGACGGTTGAACTGAGGATGATTGTCTACGGGAATTCCGCGACCATCATCCACAACAGAGACGCTACCATCCGGGTGAAGGATCACGTTTATCTCTTTAGCGTAGCCTCCCAGGGCCTCATCCACGCTGTTGTCCACCACCTCGTAGACCAGATGGTGCAGCCCCAGAGTATCTGTGCTGCCGATGTACATTGAAGGCCTGCGCCTGACTGCCTCAAGGCCTTCAAGAACCTGAATTTGG
>JAQTXY010000186.1 GCA_028688535.1 Methanothrix sp.
GTTATCCGTGTCATAGGATGCGGCGGAGGCGGCTCGAATACCATCGACCGTCTGGCAGAGTGCGGCATCCAGGGTGCAGAGCTTTTTGCCATAAATACCGATGCCCAGCATCTTTTGCACATCAATGCCGACCGGCGTTTCCTCATAGGCAGACGCACCACTCGTGGCTTGGGGGCAGGAAGCTTGCCCGCCATCGGAGAAGAGGCTGCCCAGGAGGATATCGATGAGATCAAAGCCTCAGTGGAAGGGGCGGATATGGTCTTCGTTACCTGCGGACTGGGAGGCGGCACGGGCACAGGTGCTTCTCCCGTAGTCGCAGAAGCTGCGCGAGAGGCAGGCGCTCTCACCATTGCTATCGTTACTATTCCCTTCAGTGCGGAAGGCTCTATCAGAATGCAAAATGCCGAAGCCGGATTAAAGAGGCTGCGAGAGGTTTCGGATACTGTGATTGTAGTTCCCAACGACCGTCTCTTGGATGTAGTCCCCAATCTTCCCCTGCAAGCTGCCTTTAAAGTAGCTGATGAAGTATTGATGCGCTCAGTCAAGGGCATCACTGAGCTGATCACCCGGCCCGGACTTATCAATCTGGACTTTGCCGATGTAAGAACCGTCATGACCAACGGCGGCGTGGCCATGATCGGCATGGGCGAGGCGGAAGGCGACGAGAAAGCACGCGACTCCGTCATGAAAGCTCTGCGCAGTCCTCTTCTGGACGTGGATGTATCTGGCGCAAACTCGGCCCTGGTAAACGTGGTTGGCGGCCCGGATATGACCATCACTGATGCCGAAACCGTAGTAGATGAGGTCTACCAGAAGATCAATCCCGATGCCCGTATCATCTGGGGTGCGCAGATAGATCCGAACCTGGAGCATACTCTGCGAACCATGCTTGTGGTCACTGGCGTATCATCACCGCAAATATTGGGAAAGGACCTGAACCGGCGTGTAACATCCAAGCACGGCATAGATTTTCTCCCCCGCCGGGCACGCTACTGATCCATATATTTTTCTTGATCCTAATTTACCGATTCGATAATTACCCATGCTAACACGTGCCATGTCAATCGATGGAATTATAAGGCCGCAATCGAATTAATACTAATATTCCGTGAGCGGATGTGATAGAGATTCTGACCGAGAAGGTGAGCGGTGAGCTTGAGATGCTACAACGGCACCTGGTCATCCTCAAGCAAGTGGTAGAGAATGAGCCCATAGGCATCCTCAAGCTGGCAGAGGAGACAAAGATACCCAGCCATAAGGTACGTTATTCCCTAAGAGTTTTAGAGCAGGAGGGATTGATCAAGGCTTCTGCCCCGGGAGCGGTGACCACTGAGGAAACCCAATCATTTCTAAAAGAGCTGGACGGCATGATTGAGAATCTGGCCAAGCGGACAGAGGATCTGTTGAAGATCAAGATAGCGAGGTAAATGCATTATTCTCGAATCGCTCAGGCCCTGCAAGAGATCTCCCAGGCCCCACGTGGCTGCAAGGCCGATCTGGCAGCCGGCCTTCTCTCTGAAATTGAGCCTGACATCGAGATCCTCTGTCCAGTTGTGCGGCTGCTATTAGGTGAGCTCTGGCCACCCTGGGAAAAAAGGGAGATGGGCATTGGCCCAGAGGCCCTCATGACGGCATTGACGGAGGTATCCGATCAAGATATACCATCTCTACGAGAGAGATTTCATGATATGGGAAGGGTGGCCGAGGCTGCGTTGGGGCAGAAAGGGCAGCATTCCCTTTTTCGCGAGCCTCTGGAAGCCCTATCGGTTTATGAAAGACTTTTGCGCATCTCCGATATGAGCGGCAAAGAATCAGAGCAACGCAAGAATGCTCTGCTAAGGGGCCTATTTTTAGAAGCAACTCCTCTAGAAGGAAAGTATGTCGCCCGCACGGCTCTGCGAAATATGCAGGCTGGCATCGGGCATAAGACCATGATTGTTGCACTCTCTCGCTCGCTAAAGTGCGATCAGGAGAAAATCCTGAGGGCCTATGGCCTCATGCCGGATCTGGGCAGCATTGCCGTCATAGCCCAACGCCGGAAGCTGGAAGAGGTTGCATTCCTGGCCAGAGTTCCCATCCGTTTTATGTTATTTCGCCAGAGCAATCCCGTGGTTCCGGGATGTTTTCTGCCAAAGTATCCTGGCTTGAGGGTGCAGGTCCATAAAATAAAAAAAGAAGTACTCATATTCACCAGCAGGCTAAGAAATATCACCGCATCCCTAAGCAGCATATCCCGGCAGCTTGAGAAAATCGAATCGGATTTTGTCGCAGATGCCGACCTCATAGGCTTTCATGACTGCGCCGTCAAGAGAAACGCGATTTGCAGCCAGGCGGAGATGCGAAGGTACATAAACCGCCGTCATCTCTCTCGAAAGAGCAGAATTCGCCCCACTCTTCTGGCCTATGACCTCATCGCCTTGCAGGGAGAAGACATTTGCAGTATACCTTATCTGGATCGGCGAGAGAGGCTCTTATCAATACTTGGCAAGCCCCAAGCCATGCCATTTCAGGGAATATCTCCCGCCCAAGAAGATGTTCTTATGGATCCAGGTGCAGTCGATGAATTACTCAGCAAGGCTGCTGGTGCTATAGCATTGTTGGAGCGAGATCCCAAGGCCCCTTACTGGCCAGGCATAGTTGCGAAGCAAGATTTCATCATAAGCGGTGCGCATAAAAAGAGAAGATCTGCAGCAAATGATCCTCAGACCATTTGATCCCTGGAAGAGCCAGTTATGCACCTGCCCGGCCAAGTTGAGCCTTAATCCCTATACAGGATGCCCGCATGGCTGCCTTTACTGCTACGCCTCATCTTACATCCCCCGCTTTGCACAGTGCCGCCCTAAGGCAGATCTCTTGAGAAGACTGGCCAGAGAGTCATCCAGGATCAGACCCGGCACATTGGTAGCATTGTCCAATAGCTCAGATCCCTATCCTCCACAAGAAGATGATCTTCAGCTCAGCCGGGGATGCCTGCAGATCTTAAAAGAGCGGGGTCTTTTTGCCCAGGTGGTGACCAAGTCGCATCTTGTGGCAAGAGATGCAGAGCTTCTTTCAGAGATGAAGGCCTGCGTGGCCATAACCATCACATCGCTAAGCGAATCTATCTGCCGGAGACTTGAACCGGGAGCGCCAACACCGGCAAGACGCCTGGACGCTATGACGAAGCTGTCAGAAAGGGGTATTGCAGTCTCGGCAAGAATAGATCCCATCATTCCCGGCATAAATGATGCAGAGATCGAGCAATTGGCATCTGCGGTCTCAGGGGCAGGGGCCCGGCATATAACCTCCTCGACATTTAAGGCCAGACCAAAAGCCATAAAAAAGATCATCTCCGCCTTTCCCCAGGAGGGGCCTACTCTAGAGAGCCTGTTTGCCCGAGGAAACAAAGTTGCGGGGAGCTGCTACCTTCCCGAAGAGATGAGACGCGATTTGATGGAGAGGGTAAAAGATAGTGCAAGGCGAGAGGGCGTGACGTTCTCCACCTGCCGAGAAGGATGGGCAAGGGTTCCGGGAATAAGCTGCGATGGATCTCATTTATTGTTTGCAGTTGACAATCTTGAGCATAATCTCTAATTTCTATAGACAAACTCAACCATAAAAATAATACAGATGACCAAAGATACGGGTCAGTTTTTTGTTGCCGGCTCGCCATCATCAGCTCGCCGATGAAGAAAGGACATAATTGCGATGCTGTCCCTTAATTGTGGTCTTAGTCCATGAAAGTCTATTTATATGAAGAATAACTAGACTTGACGACAATTCTTCTCAAAGGGGAGGATGTTCAAACTACAGTCATAAATGCTATGCGCTAGAGGAATAGGAGGTATTCAATATGAGGAAAATTTTGGCTATCACTGTGGCCCTCATGATAGCAGCCATCGTTACAATGCCTGCTTTGGGGTACACTAATCAAGCTGCAGGAAATCAATCTTATTCTGCAAAATCAGGAAATCCAGTCGAATACAGCTTAAAAACAATAAATGTTCCCGCCCATAACCTGACTCCGAATATGGTGGTAGATAAGTATTCTTTCAAGTCTGCCGGCGTCACCAGTACCAGGATGGCCTACTCCTTCCAGCAAGGAGCAGTCGCACCATACTCCTTTAAGCTGGTAGGTGTCGAGAATGCAGTTGCCCAGGGTATGAAGACTGTGAAGCCGACCGCAAAGCTGGGAAGCATGGTGGGCAGCATAAATGATGAATCTGCATCCGGACCGGCTGGCGAAGTCACAGCCGCACCTGCAACCGAAGCCGCACCTGCAACTGAAGCCGCACCTGCAACCGAAGCCGCACCTGCAACAGAAGCCGCACCTGCAACTGAAGCCGCACCTGCAACTGAAGCCGCACCTGCAACTGAAGCCGCACCTGCAACTGAAGCCGCACCTGCAACTGAAGCGGAGCCATCTACATTTTCGATTGAAGGGATAGTCGTAGATAACAATCAAACCGGATTGGCTGGCTGGACCATGAACTTGACAAAAGATGGAGCAGTCATCAATAGCGTTCCCACAGCATCCGATGGCAAATTTGCCTTCCCAGAATTAGCCGCAGGAGAGTACACAGTCTCCGAGAACCTCATGGAGGGCTGGAATGTTGTCTCACCCGCAGAGGGAATGTCTGTTGTGAACATCACCAATGCCAGTGTGACCGATTTGGTATTCGTAAATCAGATAGCAGCTTAGATCGAAGAGAAGCTGATAAATCATGACCCTGGCTTTCCAGGGCTCCCTCTTTTCTTTTTCACTCACACGGACTCGACCAATAATCTTTCATAGGTTGAAGAGCAATAAGATATTGATTTCAGGTTTTGGGGGATGTTTGTGAAAATAAAAACAATGTGCATGTTAACGGGCCTTTTGGTGCTATTACTGGCAGCACCGGCCTATGCATCAGGATTTTATGGATCGGGTCCATGTGAAGCAAGAAATGCAATCGAAGCATACTGCATGAATCATGGAGGAT
>JAQTXY010000187.1 GCA_028688535.1 Methanothrix sp.
CCGGCCTCATGATGAGCAGCATGGCCAGGGATGCACAGAGCAGGCGAGAGCCACGGTCCAGGAAGAATACGGCAGCAAGAGCTATGACTGTGAAAGCTCCGGCATAAGGCAGCAGCAGGACCATTAATCCGATAGCTATCCGGGCTATATCTTCCCGCTCCATAGGGCTACATGACAATTTTCATTGCAAAAATACTTTGCCTATGGGTGAAGTGCATTAAGACCAACTATGATTTACCGTCTATATGAGCATCTCCTGCAATCCAGGATTGCAAATAGCAATCTGCCTGGCTGTGTGGCCGTAGTTCTTAGCAGTGGCGATCTATTGGACGAGGGTCTGATGCGCCTTAGCCAGTTGCTGGAATGGAGCCGATCCATTGGTCTTACTTCCCTGGTGCTCTATGTGAATGATGATGCGCCTCTGCTCCTGCGCAAGATTGCCGCCCAACTGGCGGCTGCTCCCGCCCAAATCAGCTTGCACACCGCCGAGGGCGCAGAGCAGGCCGGCACCGGCGGACCGCTCAAGGTAGTAATATCTCTGGGCTTTGGAGGCAAGCGCGAGGTGACAGAGGCATTCCGAGGCATCCTCAAGGAGGTAGAAATGGGGCATCTACAACCCGAGCAGATTGACGAGATGACCATTGAATCGCATCTGCGATTTTCCCAGAAGCCTGATCTGGTGATCAGGGCAGGCGGAAAGAGACTGAGCGACTTCATGATCTGGCAGGCGGCTTATTCAGAACTCTATTTCACCGATGTCAACTGGAAGGATCTGAGAAAGATCGATTTTCTGCGCGCCATCCGGGATTGCCAGAGAAGGGAAAGACGTTTCGGTCGTTAATTTTCTTATTATGGCTTTGCTTGTTTGACAATGTCCTTCGCGGCAAGGATGGAAAGGAACTGGGCTGGAATAGTCTCCGAGATGACGATATCATCGTTCACAGTCATCATCTTTACACCGGCCTCTTGCGCTGCGGCTGCATCAGCCTGAATCACTCTGGGATTGCCAGTGCGAAATGTCGCTACGTGCCAGGCCTTCTCTGGAGTGGTGGACAGATGAACGTACCTTTGCGATGCAGACTTGATGCCTATCTCCAGGATCCTGTCCGCTTCCTCTTCGCTTGCTCCGTAATAGAGTTTAGGCAGCTTATTTTCCGGATGATCAAGCTCCACATCAACAGAATGACCATATCTGGCTCTGACTTTATTATTTAAAATCTCGTATCTCTGTTTGGAATCAGACATTACAAGCGCAATCACCAATTCTTTGCTGGCCCAGCGATGCCTGCTCGTCACCACCTGGCCAAGCTTGTCGAGATCAACCCAACCTCGGGAGTCCATAGCCAGGCCCAGGTCACCAGGAAAATGCCGCAGGCCTCCCGCTACCAGCCGACCCAGCTGCTCCGTCTTGGTCTCATCCAAAAGAAGCTGACCGGCAGAGCCGCACTCGCAATGCTCTCCCCTGAAAAAACCGTGTTGAGGGCAACGCTTGATCATCTGTAGAACTCCTTTCGTTTAAGGTAGACCTTCGCATAGATATATCTGACCGCTGAGCAAAGTCTCAAATATCACCGCGCCCAGATGAACTTTCATGCCCGACTCCAATGATGTCGAGAAAATGATATGCAGGATGCTCGATATGAGCGATGAGGAGTTATTGGCGGAAATGGAAATGTCCTTCCGACTCTCGGATGAGCGCCACCAGCGGATCAACAATACCCTTGAGGAGATGATGCTGGAAGTAGATCGACTCATCTCTCGCATAGATGAAATAGAGGACGAGTCGCTCGAAGATGAGGATAAGTAATCGAGCACAAGGTGAATTTAGTGGACAGCCTACCAGATATTCAAGCTTGCGAACCTGATTATCCCTTCAATTTAACCAGAGTGGGTGTGACCGGCGTTAAAAAGCTGGTGAAAGTTGAACGCGGGAACGATGAGAGGCCCGTAGTTCTCATCTCCAATTTTGAGGTCTTTGTCGACCTTCCGTCTGACCGCAAAGGTGCCAATCTATCCCGCAACTTTGAGGTGATCGACGAAGTTTTAGAAGAAGCCATAAACTGCCCAGTCTACGAGATTGAGGAGCTTTGCGGGGAGATTGCCAAGAGACTTCTATCCAGGCACGAGTACGCTTCCCGGGCGGAAGTAAAAATGAAGAGCGAATACATTGTGCGCAGACAGACACCGGTGACAAGAGTCAACTGCCAGGAGGTGGTGGACATCTTTGCCGAGGCGGTAGCCCGGGCCGGGCCTACAGGATATGTACGAAAGACGGTAGGAGCTGAGGTGCTGGGCATGACTGCCTGTCCCTGCGCTCAAGAGATCATGAAAGAGCAGGTTCGCCAGGAGCTGACCAAAGCCGGACTCTCTACACAGGATGCAGCAGAGCTTGCAGCGCGGCTGCCAGTGGCCACGCACAATCAACGGGGACGGGGCAGCATATCAGTTGAAGTTCATGACAGGCGCTGCGTTTCCATTGATCGGATCATCAAAATCATTGAGGAGTCCATGAGCTCTAAAGTCTACGGGCTGCTCAAGCGTCCGGACGAGGCGGTGGTGGTGAAGAGGGCGCACAGCAACCCGAGGTTTGTGGAGGATTGCGTACGAACCATGGCCCAGAAATTGGTCGATGCATTTTCCGATCTTCCTGACGACGCCGCAGTGACCTTAAAGCAGATCAATGAGGAGAGCATTCACCAACATAATGCCTTTGCGGAAAGGACGGCAAAGATGGGCGAGCTGCGAGCGGAGTTAGCTCGCGTCAAAGGGTTTGATGAATAAGGGAATGACAATGACAGAAATTGATAGTATTGCCGGTCCTCTCAGAGTGCTGCTCCACGAGAGGGAGATTATTGCCAGGTGTGAGCTTCTCCTTCGCACCTACGATATTGTTCGGTCTGCAAAGTTGAGCGACCAGGAGCGAAGGGAGCTGGTCGAAACTGTGGGTGAGAGAATTGCCGCCGGCATCTTTGCAAGCATCATGAGCAAAGAGCCAATATTTCCCGACCTGCCCAAAATTGATACCTACACCCAAATTGATGGCCGCATCTTCCATTTTTCCCATACTAAGAAATACAGCAAACAGGACTTCAAAAAAGCAGCAGACCTGCTTCTTGCTTCGCTTCCCGAGCTGAAGATCATCCTGCAACAGTGCCTGGTGGACGGACTTACAGCTTTCATGAATGAAGCCGGGTACACCCTATCCGCTCAAAGCCCGCAAGAATTGACTTTTTCAGCAGCAAAACGCATGGCAAAGGCCTTTGTAGTCACAAGCGTAAGGTCTTTGGATATCAATAGATACAGCCCCGAGACGGGAATTGACTATATCATCCTGGTGCCAAGCAGCGAGACTTTGGAACCATTTGTGCAGTTCTTCCAGGAAAATGGGCAAGCCGCAGAGGATAAGGGTATCAATATTTGGATAATGAACCTGGAGAAGGGCACCATTGATCCTTTTGTTGGTTATACTACCGATCTGGATATCTACAATCAGTTCACCAATCCTCGTCTGGCAGAGATGGTGAGAATCAACTGGTCGCGGGGCCGCAGTCAATAGATTGCCTTGACAATTACATTTTTTGTTAATATTAATATAAGCTAATCGTCTTCCTGCTCTCGGAACTTCAAGCCAAGTATTAAATAGATAGAGCACTCTAAAATGAATGGAGAAAGCAAAACTTATGGGATTGAGGTGGGGTGTATGAAGTTTCATATTAATTTGTCAGTCATGTTTTTGTTGATGATTAACACTGCCTTTGGTGCAGTAGGCGATGTGGGTGTCTCAGATACATCCGCGACTCTTTCGCAGGAGCAGAGCTCTTTAGCCGGCATTGATACAAATTCATACCTGCCTGAACAATCAGGTCAGGGATCAATAAACCAGCCATCATTATCGTCTTATGGCAGTTCGTCTTATGAAAGTTATCCTGCGCATGGCCAGGATAATTCCCTGAGCCAACAGTCCGCTTATCCAGCTCCTCAGATCAGCGGGCCAATGCAAGAGCAAATGACCGCAGAGCAGCTGGGACTCTCCCAGCCGCAAATGGAGAGCTTTGCTCCTGACGGGAGTCTGGGTTTCGTGTCAGCCTCGCAGCCGGTCGACGCGGCCCGGATAATAACCGCACCCGGTCAGTCTTCTGTTACGTCTTCAACATCGTCTTATGTTCAGGCGACATTACCAGGTTCCAGCATCTGGTATTATCCCAGTTCTTTGGTTTCTGCCAACAGATTCTATGTACAGACTGCTTCCGGCTTAGGAACGGTGGGAGGGTGCAGCTTCCAAGGTTATCTTCCTCTTTGGGCGGATATCAAATCAAGTGGCAACTTTTTTGTTTATGAATGGTATCCCGGACGATCTACTCCCTCAGTGCGATGGTGGGGCTGGACGGGAAGTGGCTGGAAGAAGGGCTGGTTTTGCGGAGATGTCTCCGGCTGGCATATCCTCTGCTATAACAGCGGCATATGGTCCAACTACATCTACATTTATGTTTATCCCAGAAGCTTTGCCCTATCAGGGCCATCAGGTTACTCAAATGCCGCGGCAAGCATGAGTACAGCATCTCTGCCCCTGAATGCGCCCAATCCTCCAGATCCGGCTGCCGAAAGGATTGTCTTGCCTGATTTCAACTTATACAGGCCGATCACAGATGCTCCCTTTTCATCAATCGGAATGGTACAGGTCGAAAATCCCTCTCAGATCAACTCTCCAGATCAAGCTGCTTATGCTGGTGGTGCAATCCTTCCCGGCCAGGCAAGCTCTTCTCGCAAAACCTGCACTACTTGTACAAGCTCCACAGTGATTACAGGCGGTGTTTCCAGCAGTTCTCCCTACGAGATGAGTTGCCCAACCTGCGCCGCTCCAGTAAGCCAGAGCGCGCCTTACGGCTACGCTGCGCAAAGCTATGGAGCTGTCTATCCTGTGCCATCTGTC
>JAQTXY010000188.1 GCA_028688535.1 Methanothrix sp.
TTCCCGGTGTGCCCATTGTTTTAGGCGGGATCGAGGCCAGCTTGCGTCGCTTTGCCCATTACGATTACTGGTCCGACTCGGTTCGTCAGTCCATATTGGCAGACGCGCCTGCTGATTTGATCATCTACGGCATGGGTGAGAATCCTCTGCGCGCTGTGGCCTTGCGGCTGGAGAAGGGCGAGAGGATTGAGGAGATTTCCGATGTTGCCGGAACTACCATTAAGCAGGAGATCAGCGGCTGGCGCAGCAGCCCGCGCGAGGACTGCCTGGTCATACCGAGCTTCGCAGAAGTTTCCACGGACAAGAGAAAATACGCCCAGGCTTTTGCTCTGCACTACCAGGAGCAGGACCCATTCCATGGAAGGGCAGTCGTCCAGCCTCACCCCAAGACGGTCATCATCCAAAACCCTCCAGCCCGTCCCCTCAGCACGCAGGAGCTGGACCGCATTTATGAGCTGCCTTTCGTCCGCGAAGCTCATCCTTCTTACCGCCAGATCGTCCCGGCTTTAGAGCCGGTCCGCTTCTCCATCACCAGCCACCGTGGCTGCTTTGGCTCCTGCTCCTTTTGCGCTCTGACCCACCACCAAGGCCGGATTGTGCAGAGCCGAAGCGAGGATTCCATCCTGCGCGAGGCAGCTATGCTGGCTAAGATGAAGGGCTTTAACGGCATCATCTCCGATGTGGGCGGGCCAACTGCCAACATGTACGGCCTTTCCTGTCCTCGCTGGAAAAAGGGAGCCTGCCGAGATAAACTCTGCTCGGCAGACTGCCCCACCTTGGACAAAGACCATTCTCGTCAGGTCGATCTGCTCCGCAGGCTTAGGAAGATTCCTGGAGTCAAGAGGGTCTTCATCGGCTCGGGAATCAGACATGACTTGATAATGGCCGATCATTCTTCTTATCTGGAGGAGCTTTGCCGCCATCACGTCTCCGGCCACCTCAAGATTGCTCCCGAGCACATCTCTCCTGTGGTGACACAGTGTATGCATAAGCCTCCCCGAGCGGTCCTGGATGCCTTCCGGGAGCGCTTTGCTAACGCCTCACGGGCGGTAGGAAAGGAGCAGTACCTTTTGCCCTATCTCATGTCCGGCCACCCCGGTTGCACGGTAAGGGATATGGTCGAGCTGGCCGAGTACCTGCGGGATAATCGCATGTACACCGAGCAGGTCCAGGACTTCACCCCCACGCCCATGACCGTCTCCACTGCCATGTACTACACCGGCCTTGATCCCTTTACACTAAGGCCGGTGCACGTGCCCAGGGGCCGGGAGAAGCGGATTCAGAGGGCCATGCTACAATACCGGGATCCAAAGAACTATGATCTGGTCAGGGAAGGATTGCAGATGGCGGGAAGGACGGACCTCATCGGCGAGGGAAGGCGGTGCTTGATACCGTCGCGGCCTGCGGGCGGGTGGGGAATGGAGAAGAGAAAGAAGAAGAATTAGGATAAAGGCTGCAAAGAGACTGGTAAATGGAAGATTTTGCGGATAGATACGGCAGCCGTTTTGTGAAATTGGTGGACAGC
Source organism: Methanothrix sp. (assembly GCA_028688535.1). Taxonomy (GTDB): domain Archaea; phylum Halobacteriota; class Methanosarcinia; order Methanotrichales; family Methanotrichaceae; genus Methanothrix. The sequence continues at coordinate 1,526 of JAQTXY010000188.1, forward strand.
CGCTCTACCGGAAAGGAGTTTGAGTTCGATCAGGTGCTGCTCATGCCTACCGCCGCTGGCTACCGTGCCCTGGTGGAGCAGGCTCAAATGGAGATCAAGCCCAGGGTAATGAGATATCTATCCAGGAGATGGTCGCAGGGTGCCATCGAGAACCTCTCCTTTTTTGCAATGGCAGTAGCCATTTATGCTCGAAGCATCTGCGATCCGCCGCTCATAATCGATGTGGGTAAGGTTCTGCTCAGGACGGTGACCTTCTGCAATCGCAGATGTGCCTACAGAAAAGGCTTCCGAGGCGGATGCAGACTGGCAATGAACAGTGCAGAGCATCATCTGCCCAAATGCATCAAAATTCCCAGGGATATTGCCGTGATCCTTAGCAGTTTGAAGAGATATATCGCAACCGGCAAAGCGACGAGCAGTGCCGATGCCGCAAGCTTGCACGAGGCCATGAGCGTCAAGGTCGATCCAGGAGCGGATTTTGTTCCGGCAACATCGTGCTGATTTTTGAACTGCACCGCAATCGAGATCTTTCATTTCTGCTATGATTCGCCGACCAATGTGGGTCTTAAGGGCCTTTTTCATGACCAGATAGACCTTGATACCCAGCTTTTCGCTCAGTTCATCCTCCATGCGAATGAACTGCAAGAGCGCCGGAGCCTGGTGAAACTCCACAAGTATATCCCACATCCCGCACGTCTCCCTTCAGACATAGTATTTTTCGCAATCTCGTCCCAGCAACTTTATAATTTTAATTTGCTAATCATTTAGATTAATAACTTCTCGCTGAATTGCCCCCTTGAATTTAAAGATGGCCTCGTTGATATTCCTGAATTTCTGGAATATCCATTTTAGAGTTGGACTCGCTGTGGGCTTTCCAAGCTGATTCAACACGGTTTCGCTATATTCCTTCAATTTTTGTCTGATCATCCATTCGGCGATAGATTGCTTTATATGGATGGTGAAGGCAGTCCGCCATTTAGGGCGTAGACCTCGTTAGTGAAACTAGCCAAATCCTGCGGATGCAAGAATGCGTCTATTAAACGCGAATGCGAATGAGCACCCTTTGAGGAATAAGTTGTCCGCCATATCAGGACGGAAATAAAAATTGTACTTAGATTTCGTCGAATCATCCGGAATATATTTTAACAAGCAACGCAGGAATGGATTCAATTATGTGATAGATTTGAGATAAAGATCAAACATCACATAATGGGCTTATTATCCTGATTAGTGTGAGCTAATCACATATATGATATTTACGCTATGGAGGGTAGGAGAATCGGCTCATGGATCAACTGAACATACTCATTATTTCATGGATTATTGAATGGTCATTAGGTACGTTTAGGATGCTTATGAGACCCTTCTATGCATTTGATCTAGCTGGCACTATAAGTTATTTTAAATTTAGTCCTGATATAAAAATGGGAGATCTCCTAACTATCCTCACTATAATAATAACTTTATCTACTATATTATACTCATTAAAAAAGGAGAGGGCACTTCGTCGAAAGGAGCAAGCTGACAAGGTCAGGACTGCCGGTGCCAAGACAATAGCGAAGCTTGATAGATGGCGAGAACTATCTCTGGGCATGTTCCAAAATTTTCAGCCTAGTTTTGTCGAGGCAAGCAAGAAGCTATTACAGGATACGAATCCCGCTTATCCAGAAGCCACAAGAGACTTCTTATGGAAAGAGCTGAATGAGAGTATGATCAATACTTTAAATAATATATTAAAGGAAAATATTGAAACTACATATGTTGATCTGTATGGGTACTATCCGCAAATAAGACCGAAATTGACGAAATTGATCTCTTATCTAAAGAAGGAAGAGGAGTTTATGTTCAAAGAGTTTCTTGAGATCACCCAGGCGGATATAGAATTCTTTACAAATATGAAGAGGGAAGATCTCGGAACGGCGGAATTGGGCAATCGTCTCAGAAGGCATACAAGAGATGTCAATGGAATATATGAAGAACGAATAAATAATTTAATTAATCCGATGGCAGATTTGCTATTTAAATTAATATCAAAATCGGATATTGAATTGACGGAGAGTCGCAATTTGATAGAAGATATTATTAAAATAAATCCTAAATTAAAAATACTTCCGGAATTAGACCGCTCTGCGTATAAAGGAGTCTTAGTAAAGGCGAAAACCGATGGATTAAAGAAGAGTGAAGGTAAATCCGTACCAGCAGGTATAGCATTTCCTGGGAATGGAAATGAATGATATGAATTGGCTTAGCAATTAAATTATTAATTAAATTTACATAAGTCACTATTGTCGATCTCTCATGAAGAAATTGGTCAATGAGGTGGGAAAATGCCTAAAACTTGGATGAAATTTGCCTGTGAAGATTGTGGTGAGGAGAATTGGTTAAACGAAGATTTCAACATGCTCAAAGAAAAAGGCGCATTGATATATTGCAGCGAATGCGGTTTTGTTAGGGGACCGGTTGAAAGGATAGAGCATGATGACGATGACGCATCAACATTACACTGTATTCCTTATGACAAAACAATGAAGAGGACACATACAACGGGACCGTTGGGCTCTCGCTGGGGAACTCCGGAAGGTGGACCTCTAGATCGGATGGAGTTCATGAAAAGATGCGGATTCGATCCGTGGACGGATTGGAACCACCAACAACAGGGAACAAAAAAGGAAAACCGCAACAAGCCTATAGTGGAGTACTAATTAGCCACCATACCCCAGACAGAGAGACCCCACCAAGCTAGACACTAAACAGCTAGGAGCGTACTTTTTATGGTTATCACTACACAGAGGCTTTACCTCGATGCAATCGCTCATCGAAGCAAGGAGCATAGAGAATAGTTCTTTGGTGATGGAGAATAGGACCAATAATAAAATAGGGGGAGAGGCGAGCCGGCACAGCGTGCGGCTCAGGCGGTAATCTTGGTCTTGGCGATGTACTTGATCAGCTCCGAGCCGATCCTGGCCTTCCTCTGAATCTGATTGGCCACCTCATCAGCAGATGCGCCGCTGGCGGCCAGGGTGCGAATCTCCTCGAGCGTGCTGTCTTCCACGGTGAAGTACTCGTCCAGATCCTTTCTGTGGCCCCACACATCGCCTTCCAACATATCAATGCCCTGCATCTCCAGGAATACCTGTATGGCATTGGACATGGTCTTGCGGTAAGATGATGGGACCTGAATCATTCTCAGCCTGGGGCATCTCTGCATCAGGTTAAGGAAATCTACATTACTGGCCCGAAAAGCCAGATGAACAGTCTTCTCATTTTGGTTCAAATTGGGAATCTCATTTCTGGAACTGATTACTCTAAGTCTCATTTTATCACTCCAGATCCTAAACGGCATTCCTAATATTAATAGACACTTGCGTGCAATCTCATTACCAACATTCTTGATTCT
>JAQTXY010000189.1 GCA_028688535.1 Methanothrix sp.
TTGACTCCTTCCGAGAGGAGGTATTGCAGTTTGGCTATATGTTTAATAAGGTGGATAGAGCTAAAGAGATCATCTCATCCATAAACAAGATTGAGGATCTGGTAAGATCAAGGGTCTCGGCCATACCGGAAGAGAAGAGGGTTAAAGGCATATCGATGAATTCCGTTGAACCGGCAAAGGTGCGAACCCTGGGCGAGAAATGGCAGATTGCAGGGATCACTGATCTCGCCGAAGGCAAGATCGCTAAATCCGGATCAGAGGTTGAAATCGAGACTATCGTCGATTGGGATCCGGATATAATCAATATCTGGTACTGGAGCGGCTCCCCAGATCAGATCTATGGAAGCGACAAGTGGCAGGGTCTCAGAGCGGTCAAAGAGAAGAAGGTCTACAAGGATTACTACATCACTTCATGGTCCCCTGAGATTGAGCTTCTTGTGCTGGATTATGCCATGAAAGCTTATCCCGAATCGTTTGCCGATGTAAATTTCAACCAGACTTATGAAGACTTTACTGAGGAGCTTTATGGGGTACGGCTTTCGCCAAAACCCGGAAAAGTATAATTACTGATACAATAATTTAATATCACCAATTTTTCCTCAGATTTTTTCTGTAACGCCAATCTAGATTGCATCGAGTATCAAAGATCATCAGTTTTAAATATAGCATTGATCAACACGTAAATTCATATTAAAATTAGTACTAGTATGAGGAATAGTGTATGAATAGATCTGATCTAATGCTTATGGCTCTATCCGGGATTTTATTATGCATTTTGCCTTCTGCGGCGGCGTTTACGCTGGACATATTCGGAAATGCCAACATGGACGATACCATAAATGCAGACGACATAGCTTACCTGCAAGGAATAATCAATGGGACGAACAAGGAGACCGAGCTGGCTGATGCCAATTATGACGGAAAGATAGACCAATTGGATGTATCTCAGATTGAAGAGATTATCCGGGGAGTGGAGAAGAATCTCACCATAATTCAGTATATCAAGCCTTCGTCCGCACCGGAGATCGCAAGAACGCCGGTTAAGGTCCCTTTGCCGATAGAGAGCATTGCAGCATTGAGCGGCACATATGGGCCTGAGATGCTCTGTGTTCTGGGAGACGCGGATAAAATCGTGGCAGTCACAGATACCGCCGCTAATCGTGGCGAGATCAGGGAGATGATCAAGGACAAGCCCGGTGTCGGAGCTACCTTCGAGTGGGATATGGAAAAGGTATTGCAGATTAAACCTGATGTTGTTTTGGGCTATGCTTCTTACGATTATTCTGAGCAGAGAAAGATCCTAGATGCTTCAGGCATCACCTTGATCCAGATGAATTTCAATAGACCTGAGGTTTATGCAGGAGAAGCGAGAAATCTCGGTTGGCTGCTTGGAAAGAAGGATCGGGTCGAAGAGCTGATCGACTTTGAAGATAAGCATCTCAATCTCATTGAAGAACGGGTGAAAGGACTAACTAACGCCGAGAAACCCCGCGTTTATGCAGAGAGCTATAAGGATTTGCAGTACAGTGCTGGGTCAACATCTATTACAGCTGCCATAAAGCCATGCGGCGGAATCAACATCTTTGAGGAGCTGAAAGGTTCAAATAATGAAATAGATCCCGAACAGGTCATAACCGACAATCCGCAGGTCATCCTGAAGATGACATCTCATAATGATATGTCTAACAGCGGCTTCGATGCTGTTAATACAACCCAGATGGCAGCCAAAGTCCTAGACATAGTAAACCGCACCGGTTGGAACAATATCGATGCGGTGAAGGATGGCCGAGTCTGCATCATCACCAGCGATGCGGCATCAATACATCCGAGCATCTTCAACTCCTATGTAGCCAAGTGGTTGCATCCCGATCTTTTCAAGGACATGGACCCCCTGGAAATTCATAAAGAATGGCAGCAAAAATTCCTGGGAATTGAGTTCAAGGGAGTTTACGCTTATCCCTTGCAGGAGGAAAGCTGAAATGGTGTCTCGTCTTCTTTTTATGTTCATGATTATCGCATCCGTTTCTTTGGACTTTGTGCCTACATTTGCGTCTGATTACACGATTGAGATATTCGGGAACGCCAATATGGATGACACCATAGACGAAAAGGATATCGCCTATGTTGAAGGGATAATCAAAGGAACTAATGCTCCCACCTATTTTAGCGATGCCAATTATGATGGGGTGATAGATGCTCAGGACGTAGAGCAGATTGAAAGGGTCATAAGTGGCGATGAAGCGAGTCTCGTCCTTCTTGACTCAGCCGGAAAGGTTGTGAAGATCAAGACGCCTGTAGAGAGGATCATCCCTGTCAACCGGAACGCTGCTGAAGCTTTGAGGTCGATCAAAACCACAAACAGGATCATGGCGGTCAGCGATACTGCATTAACTGATAGATCCTACTTTCCTGAATTCCAGCAAATTGTGAGCGTTGGATCGGGAAAGATGCCCGATTTTGAGAAGATTCTAAAACAGAATCCAGATCTTGTTATATATTATGGGACCCAGTGGACTGACAACTATGAGACAATCAATGATACTCTAAAGAAAGCCAATCCTGATATCTCAGTGATAGGTCTGGACTGCTTCAAACCAGAGACATATGTACAGGACATCATGAAGCTGGGATATATTGCAGGAAGAGTCAAAGAGGCAGATGAATTTGCCGATTGGTATAACGACAAGATTGATAAGATAGAAAATGTGATCAAAGATCTCCCGGATGAAGCGAAGCCGAGAGTATATGAAGGAGGGCGCAGCGAACTCTATCAGACAGGCGGCGCGGGTTCTTCCTCACATAATGTGACTGTCATGGCCGGAGGAAAGAATATCTTTGCCGATACGTCAGGAGATGTAACCATTGATCCCGAATCGCTGGTAGAAAGAGATCCCCAGTTCATCATCTGGAAGATCAGCAATATCGGGAGCTATTCTCTAGCGAAGGAAAATTTCACTAAATTTAAAGAGAAACAGGACGATATCACGAGTCGTCCGGAACTGTCCAACGTCTCGGCGATCAAGAACGGCAATGTCTACATTCAGTCAGCAGATGTTTTCTTTGGAGGAAGGTATTTCTTGAGTATAATTTACCTGGCAAAGTGGCTGCATCCCGATCTCTTCAAGGATCTGGACCCGCAGGCAATACATCAAGAGTACTTAACAAGGTTCCAAGGGCTGGATTATGACCTGAGCAAGCAAGGCGTATTTGTCTATCCGGAGGAGAGCAGAAATGAATAGATCAATTCTATACATACTGATGGCCTTCATATCTTCGGCAATGATCGTCATGCCTGCAGTTGCGTCATCGAGTTTCACCCTGAACATTTTCGGCAATGCCAATATGGATGATACCATAGATCAGATGGATATTGATTATGTTGAAGGTGTGATAATTGGGAGCAATGAGCCCACAAATCTTTCCGATGCTAATTATGATGGGACAGTGGATCAAAAGGATATTGAGCAGATAAAGCAGATTATGCAGGGCGGTGAAAAGAAGCTGACCCTCATCGACACCGCCAACAGAACTGTAACCCTAAATATGCCCATAAAGAAAATAGTAGCCGTAACCGACGATGCAGCCGAGGCGATTAGGGTTTTGCATGCCACAGATAAGGTTGTGGGTGTGTCGGTAGATACGCTGGATGACGCCACTTACTTACCGGATTTCAGCAAAATGCCCAGTGTTGGAAAGTGGAGTGAGCCGGACATTGAGAAGATACTCACCCTGGAGCCGGATCTGGCCATAAGCTACAAGTCTGCTGCCCCCAAGTACCTGCAGCCAAAACTCAACGGCACAGGTATCCCGATTGTAGCCCTTGATCTGTACAGGGCGGATGATCTCCCGGCGGAGATGAAACTGCTCGGATACATCGTTGGCAAGACGGATGATGCAGACAAGTATCTGAAATTCTTCTACAATATCACAGATGCCATCCAGGCAAAAACCTCAATGTTGACGGTGGATAAAAAAGCAAGAGTCTACCTGGAGGGATATGCAGATTATAAAACGTACACCAAGGGCAAAGGCGGAGACTTGGCTTGTACTATGGCCGGGGGTGTAAATATCGCCTCGGATTTGGAAGGGGCATATCCTGAGGTAGAGTCGGAGTGGATCATGATGCAAAATCCGGATGTTGTCATGAGGCTCACATCACCAACGGAGATTGCATGCGGCTATGCAACAGATGATTCAATGGGATTTGCATCCAAGAGAAAGGAGATTCTGGCCAGAACCGGCTGGAGTAATATTACTGCTGTTAAAGACGACCGAGTGTACATGCTGCTCTATGAGTTTGGAGCAAGCCCCGCGGTTCCCGTGACCATCGCCTACATGGCCAAGTGGTTCTATCCGGATCTCTTTATGGAATTGAATCCAAAGGATTTGCATCAGCAATATCTGGACCTGCAAGGCTTTGATTACGACTTAAACTCCCGTGGTGTATTTGCTTATCCCTCTTGAGCAGATGAATGATATGTTTAAATTTTTTATTTTTATCATACTGCTAAAGAAAGGCAAGGATTGTAGTAGTAGAATGAATTGAAGATGCTCGATATTCTCTGGGAAGCCCTGAATTCGACGGTTTCCACCATGACGACCGTATTCTTGATGCTCTTTTTGACAGGCATAATGACTGAGATGGGTTTATTTCATCGAGTCTCATTCATTGCCAGGCCTCTGGCTTCAATATCACATTTGCCTGCCATTTCAGCCTCCACCTTTGTGATCAGCCTCGGTTCTGTTCTTGCAGCCAATACCATGACCGCCAGGCTGAAAGAAGAAGGACTCTTGACGGATCGGCAGGTCTTCCTCAGCGCCTTGATGAACACCGTTCCTGTCTATTTCCGGGAGATGTTCACATATCAACTGGCCTTTGTTATTCCTGTCTTAGGCATTCTTGTGGGCGGAGCCTATG
>JAQTXY010000190.1 GCA_028688535.1 Methanothrix sp.
CGTCCACTGTCCGTCTTTGACCGAGCCGGAGCCGGCAACAAAGGTCATCGCCTTCTGGATGACGGCTCCACCATTAACCTGATAGTTGAATGTGACCGATGATACGCCGACATAGTCAACCACATGAGCGTCGACCACCTGTTCCAGGCCGTTGCATATCGGGCCGGAGAAGACAGTCACGCCATCTATACCCGGAGGGTCGCAGTCAACTATGGTAACCGGAGCGGTCGTTGTGCCAGTGCAGCCATGATTATCGATGACGGTTAGCTTGACGTTGTAAGTTCCGTAGTTGGTGTATTGGTGAGTTGGATCTTGGCCGGTTCCTGTGCCGCCGTCGCCATAGTCCCAGGCAAAGGTGTAAGGTCCGGACCCTGAAGTGGCCTGTCCGTGAAACTGGGTCAACAGTCCCGGACGGAAGCAGAGTGTGGGGGAATCGACGGTGAATGTGGGCACCGGGTCGGTATAGACCTGCACACTTGATGTGACGCTGGCAGTGCATCCATGGGAATCGGTGACCTTGAGAGTCACCTGATAAGTGCCGGCGCTCTGGTAGCGGTGAACGGGATTTTGGTCCAGGCTGTGGGCGCTGCCGTCTCCAAAGTTCCACTCCCATTTGACAATAGGCGCGGGAGTGATTCCCGCCGCAGTTCCGGGAGTGGACGTATCTACAAATTGCAGATTTGCTCCCAGGCAGATTGCTGGAATAGTGGGAAGGGTTGTGAAGGAAGCGATTGGTGCAGGATAGATTATAACCTGACCGCTATGGCTGTCTGAACACTGGCCGTCGCTGACAGTAATTGTCACCTGATAGACGCCCGGCGCACTGTACTGTTTTGTCGGATTTTGCTGAGGGCTGGTAGACCCATCTCCGAAGTCCCAAGTGTAAGTGTAGGATCCGGACCCGCCTGTAGTCTGGCTTGTGAACTGGATGGGCTGACAGCTCTGGGGAACACAGATGCACTGGGGCGAGTTGCTGGTAAAGGCTGCCACAAGAGGCGTCTTTACGCTCAAAAGCGGCGTGCACCAGCTTTTTCCTGGAGCATGGCAGTTCCTGGGGATGTCGCATGTATTTTCGTTTGGTTCCGTGGACCAGGTGACAATGATATCCTTCAGATTCACGCTCTGGCCGCAGGTCCAGGAGACTGGGATTTCTGCCTTAATGGTCTGGCGTCCTCCAAGAGAGGCGGCAAGGCAGGAAAACGTCCTGGTCTGGTCGATTCCTCCCAGGGAGAGGGTATAAATTACGTAAATGTTATATCTGGCTGCTTCGGCGTTGTTGAATATTGTTAACGCCAGATAAGCGCTAGCAGGATTGCCGGGCTCGCAGAAGCGGCAGGGCAGGTCGTTGCCCTCTTGGTCTGATATCTGCGCCCCGGTAATCTGCACGTCATTGGCGCTGCACTGATAAGAGCAGTCTAGGGGAAAGGGGCTTACAGCTCCCAAAGCTGAAGGAATGATAAACAAAGCAATGATTAAATTTATAATTATCATTATTTTAGGATTTTTTATCCCTTTCAATATCGTGAAGTCATTGGATCGGCTGCAATCTACATCAAGCATGGTACATTCACACCTATAATCCAGTTCTATTCTATAAGCTATGCATGATTATTGAATATAAACAGTTCCATTGATCATAAAAATTATGAATTATCTTTAAAAATTTTAAAAAGTAAATTATTATCTCATAATAATTACATTACAATCATTCCTACCAGCTTCGTCGCCTCCACCAGTCCATATCCGCCCTGCTGCGAAGCAGCTTCATCAAAGCTCTCCACCCCATCCGGTTGCACTCCAGTACCCGCGATGGTGAAGGGCACCGGATCGCGGCTGTGCGTCTTGATGGAGATGGGCGTGGCATGATCCGGCAGGAGGAGCACGCGCCAGTCTTCTCCGCTCTTCTCCAGCCCCTCCACCACCGGGCCGACGACGCGCTCGTCGAAGAGTTCAATCGCCTTTACCTTTAGCTCGGTGTTGCCCTCGTGGCCCATCTCATCAGGGGCTTCCACGTGCAGATAGACGAAATCCAGTCGCTTAAGTGCTTGCAGCGCGGCCTGCACCTTTCCCTCGTAATTGGTATCGATATTGCCCGTAGCCCCGGCCACGTCTATGACCTCCAGCCCCGCGTACCTGCCGATGCCCTTGAGCAGGTCTACCGCCGAGATCATGGCTCCTTTCAGCCCGTACTTTTCCGTAAAGGAGGGCATGGTCGGAGCAGGACCCTGTCCCCAGAGCCAGATGGCATTGGCGGGGCGCTTTCCGGCGGTGATGCGTCTCATATTCACGGGATGGCCGGCCAGGACGCTCTGGGCTGCCTGCATGAGCTGGATAAGGAGTTCTGCGTCCGGGCCGCTGGGCAGGTGCCCGGCAACGGGCTGGTCGCTGATGTCGTGGGGTGGGGTGCAGATCGCTTTCGCCCCGGCCTGCAAGACGAGGAGGTTTCGGTAGCTTACACCTGGGTAGAGCCGCCGCTCCGGCATGAGCGGCTGCAAGGCTTCAATCAGCTCTCGGCCCTCTTTTGTGGTGATATGCCCGGCGCTGTAGTCCTGCATGACGCCGTCAACAATGGTCACAAAATTACAGCGAAAGGCGATGTCGGCCTTGCCGAGCATGACGCCCATGGCCGCCGCCTCCAGGGGTGCGCGACCGGAATAGTACAGGCTGGGGGAATAGCCCATGACGGAGAGGTTGGCCACATCGCTTCCCGGCGGAAAGCCTTCCGGAACTGTCTGGGCCAGGCCGCTCCGGCCCCGCAGGGCGAGGCGGTCCATGTTGGGTTTTTTAGCTGCTTGCAAAGGTGTTTTGCCCTGCAACTGTACCAGCGGCAGATCTGCCATGCCGTCGCCTAAGAGAACTACGAGCTTCATCTGGGGTACCATCGGGAAAATAGTATTAATTGTCTTCGTCCAGAGCTACAGCCCCAGCTTCTGGCCCTTCTCCAGCTTCTCTAGCTGCTCCTCGCCTCGGGAAGCCAACTCCCGGAACTGATCGATGGTGTCCCGCATCTTGGGCAGAGCTTCCTGCTTATATGTGCTGATGGAATCGAGCGCCTCCATGGCATCGGCAAAGGCAGTCTTCAGAGTATCGACAGAGATGTTGGTCTCCATTGATCGTCTCTGAATTTCCGCCCCCTGGCTCTTCAGCGCTCTCGCGTTGGAGGCGATGATATTACTGGTGGTCTCATTGAGCATTTCAATCTTTTTCAGGACGATCTTCTGATTATATAGAGCGCCAGCTACAGTCACCGAGATCCGTAAAGCGTTAATCGTCACATTTTGAGCCCTTTCTACTCCGCGCAACAGTTCCTTATTATTTCTGATCACAATCTCTGTTGCCATTACGCCCTGCTGATTTACGACGATCACCTGCTGCATATCCATAATCCTTTGCCGCAGTGGAAAGAGGATCTCTTCGGTGACGAATTTGATCTTTTCTTGGTTTTCGTTCCTGGCTTTGGCCGCTTCGATCTGCTTCTCAATCGATTAGTCCATCAGGCTGCCCAGCTGAACCTCTTTCATCAGCTTTTTAGTTAGATCGCGCATTGCCTGCTGCTCGATTTGCAGAGTAGTGTTATCGTTTTTCAGGGTTGTCTTTCCTTTATCTAAAGAGATGATGATATCCGCAATTGCCGAATCTGCCTTCTGATATTTGGCAAAATAGGCCCTGATCGGGTCAAACAGCATGCCGAGAAGGCCGCTTCTGGTGAAATCAATCAGGCTGGGGTCAAGGTCTTTTAGCTCCCGGTTCAAATCCATCAAACCTTTGGCAACAATACCCCCATCCTCTCCATCTCTGGAGAGGTCCCCGATTGTCATCTGCAGCAAGGAATTTTTGGCAGCCGAGCGTTTCATCGAGTCTGCCCCAAATGACTCGATAGACTGGAGGATATCCTTCTTCTTGGCAAATTCATCGATATCCATGGTCATAATTTCTGCAACATTGCTTTCCGCAGCGGCCTGAAGCTGGGCTACATCCTTGGGTTTTGGCTTGACCTGTTCCAGGACCTCTTTCTTGATATCTGCCTCATCAGGCACTTGCATTGTAAAGGCCATTCTTGACTTCTCCCAGGATTACAGTTCGGCATTAAACAGATTGCGAAGCTTAATCACAACATTCTCGGTATCGGCGTCAATACAGACTGCTTCATTTATTTCAGCGATCTCTCTTAACTCCGGTAGATTCGCATTATAGCCAATTGTGTATATAGGCATTCCAAGGTCCTGCACGATGCGCAAAATGTCGTCCAGCGAATGACCTGTATTGGATTTGCCGTCGCTGAGAACGAATATCTTCGGTTTCAGATTGGGATCTGCATCAGGGCCCACTGCCTTCTGATTTATGAGCATATTCATGGCGATGGCAATGGCATCGAAGGTTGATGTGCTGCCGCCAGCCTGCAAATCACGAACCGCTCCGGCAAACAAGGACCTTTGTTTCAGATCGAATTTGGCAATGGGCAAATCGATATTGACTTCGTTGGAATATGAAATCAGACCAATCAGATTGTCCTCGCCGATATAGTATTGACCATCGATCAATGAACGTCTCAATTTATTCAGCGGTTCGCCGTCCATGCTGCCGGAGACATCGGCTACAAAGACTGCGCAAATAGGTTTGCCGGCATTTTTCTTCTCTTTCCAGACCTTTTGGGCCTGGATAATCACATCGCCTCTGATTCTTCCCGCTTTTGGCTGATATTCGTTAAGGCTATTAAAACCATATTTAGTGGCCAGGTTCTGGAACTTTTCTTGTTGGGTGAATTCAACGAACTTATTGAGAATTTTCATTTTATCCGCGGGTAGTTCACCGATTGCATACATCGGATTGTCATGTCTGACACCAAAGGGTATGAATTCGTAGGATCTGATATCTGGTGCATTTGCATAGGTCTGGTACTCCAGGATA
>JAQTXY010000191.1 GCA_028688535.1 Methanothrix sp.
GCAGGCGGCAATGAGCACATAAGTCTTGCAGCCCGTGATTATCACTTTTATCATCAGCATATTAATATCCTTAGGAGACATTTCGTGGATATTCTTATGGACAAGAAGAGGATTGGAGCATTAAAGCAGGCCATGGCTATTCGCTTTGGCGGATTTGCGGCCATATCAGCTGCGCTGCTCTATTTCTTCGGGCAGGACTACTGGCAGGGGTGGTTATATTGGGCAGTTCTTTTTGCACCAATGTCACTCGTGGTTCTCTATTTTCTGAACCGAGATCCTGAATTCCTGGAAAGGAGGACGAGATACAAAGAGAAAGAACGGGAACAAGCGGCAATTATCACTGTTGGAGCTGCGATTCTTATTGCAGGGATCATTGTTATTGGTCTGGACAAGCATTATTCCTGGTCGGCAGTCCCTGCGGCGGCGTCAATTGCGGCTGATGCGCTCTCTCTTATTGGCTACAGCATAATATTTCTGGCCTTTAGGGAGAACAGTTATGCCTCGCGGACAATTGTTGTAGAAAAGAATCAGAGAGTGATCTCCAGCGGGCCCTACGCCATAATCTGCCATCCGATGTATCTTGGCTATCTGATAATGATGCTGGCCATGCCCGTCGCTCTGGGGTCATGGGCAGGCGTTCCTATCTTTTCTCTGTACATACCACTCATCATTGCCCGCATTTTAAACGAGGAGAAGGTCCTGGCGAGAGATTTGCCCGGCTATGCCGAGTATCGCCGCAGAATACGGTATCGCTTGCTGCCAGGAATTTGGTGAGGCCAGCTCGGGCGACTCTGGTTTTACGGTCGAAGAGTCGAATGGTGTCGCGAGCGGCTACTGGGCGGCGAAATCATCAGACTTCAATATCTAGCCGTGCTTAGGAGCTGCATCTTCCATACCGCAATCAAGATAACAAACAGGACGATGAGCATCTTAAGAGCTAAAAGATATTCGTTTGCCCCAGCTATGTTGAAGCCTGAAAGGAAATCTCCTTCGATACCTACTGTCGAAATGCTCTCACCCTTTGTAATATATGCTGTTCGTGATGAAATCATTTTCGATCATTTGTCGACGAAGGTTTTTTACAGATATTCGCGCATGAAGAAGGCCTTGATTAATCAATAGTTATGTCATATCTATAGGGAGGCTCAACCAGACGAGTCCTAGATATCGTTTCTCGATTGGGATAGAAGAACTATCCGCTTCAAGCGTTTCCAGGATCGCCAAGGGGCTGGATGAAAAAGTAGAGGAATTTCATGGAAGGTCTTTGATTGGCGGCAAAGACTCAATAATAATCGTTATAGGTTCCGCATTACCTATTATGTCTGAAACAGGGGATGTTCTCTGGACTTGTTTGAAGAGCTCTTCGATCTTTTCTCGTGATTCATTGCTTTTTATCCTGCAAGTTGCCTTGATGTTCTGGTAACCAGGCCTGATATCATCAGATACACCTAGGAATCCCCTAAGGTCGAGATCGCCTTCTAATGATATTTCTAACGAGTCTAGGTTGATGTCGCTTGCTGCCGCATTATAAGCAAAACCAACTGCCAGGCATGAACCGAGAGCTGCCAGAATTGTCTCCACTGGATTTGGAGCCTTACTGGTCCCAAGTAAAGCTGAGGGCTCATCACATTCTATCACAAAATCTCTTATCTTTGTTTTGGAATAAGCTCCACTGACCCACTTGGTATTTGCCATAAATTTGACTTGGGCATTCTTTGGATCTGCTTTCATTGATTTAACTATTTCTGCTAACTTTTCGACATCCACACCATTTTTGATCATGCTCATGCACATTCACCCCTTGTCTTGATGCCTAGATGCTCCGATCTGGTTAGAACTATTGCAGGCCTCAGACTTGGCTGCATCTGTTGCTCCCGAGACTGCAATTCCAGCGACGGCTTTCTTCAAGGCGGATGCGATATCCATTTCGCCCAATAGAGTTGGCTAAACCATCGCCTCCAAAGAAATTGCTAGGTCTTAATCCACTTTAATTTTTCCATGAACTGCAATCTCTCGTCGAAGAATTTAAAGTACCTCACCTTGAGTTGGTCTATTATCAGGAATACGATTATCACATAGATCCAGACCATAGCTGCCAGATTCCAGCCTATGGGCGGAATAAGCAAGCCGTAAACGGCAATGATCGTGGCCAAGGCCTGTGTCCCGAGCACTGCTCCAATCAGCAGGTTGCCAGGTCGGTAAGACCAGAAGTGACCTTTAGTTCTGGCTATAAAGATAATTAAGTGGCCAGCCACAGAGAGCTTGAGGTACATGAAGGACTGAAGAACCTCTTTGCTCAGATGCAGATAATCAAGTCCGAAGAAAAGCAGGCCAAAAGACTCTACTGTTCCTATCAAGCCCAGAAACAGGGCCATTCCCATGACCGAAGACATCCTCCAGCGATCGGGCTTCTGCGAGTACTCAGCCCGGTCATAGGCTATGGACATGATAGCAAAATCGTTAAGCAAAGCCAACAATACGATCATTAATGCCGTCAATGGGTAAAAGTTGAAGATTACTATTGACAAAGTGATGAAGAACAGTACTCTGATGGTCTCAGCTATGCGGTAAGTGGCGTAGCTGTTCATGCGCTGGAATATCTTGCGGCTTTCTTTGATGGTGTCGATGATGACGGAGAGCCCAGGTCTGGTTAGAACTATCGCGGCAGCAGACTTGGCTGCATCGGTTGCTCCCGAGACCGCAATTCCAGCGTCGGCTTTCTTCAAGGCCGGGGCATCATTTACCCCGTCACCGGTCATGCCGACGATATGTCCTCTGGCTTGAAGCAGCTCTACTATCTTGAATTTGTGCTCAGGAAATACTTGGGCAAAACCGTCTGCCTTTTCGATGATATCGGTGGCCTCTTCATTTGGTCTATCTATGAAGTCCGATGCAGGCTCAATATCGGTTCCAAGACCTACCATCCGAGCGATCTCTTTGGCTATGGCTACGTGGTCGCCAGTGACCATTTTTATGCGGACACCGAGAGACTTTGCAGTCTTGATTGTCTCTGCGGAGTCTTCTCTGGGCGGATCTTGAAGGGCAATGAGTCCCACATAGCTCCAGGCGCCTTTGGAGTTTGTGCTGGCAACACCCAGAGCCCGGTAGCCCTTCGAAGCGAAAGTATCTACCTTTTGATCAACTAAGGAGCCCGCGGTGCTATTTGCTAATAATGAGATTATGGCCTGAGGTGCACCTTTGGCTGCCCTAAAGCTTCCTTGAGGTCCCTCGATTTCGGCTTGTGTCATCTTGGAAACGGGATCGAAGGGTTGGAACTTGCCAAATTTGTAGCTACCAGTTTCAACTCCATCTTCTTTGCTCTTCTTTATGATGGCGATATCTATGAGATCGCCGTTCTCCTCTCGGGAAGCTAAGGTGCCAAACAGCAGCACGTCCTTCTCGGTGAAGTCTTCGAAGGGCACTACTTCTGCCACCGTAATGGCATTCTGAGTTATGGTGCCGGTCTTGTCTGAACAAAGTACATCCACTCCGGCCATCTCTTCTATGGCTGCCAGCCTGCTCACTATGGCCTCCTTCTTGGCGAGCTGCATCGCGCCCACTGCCATGGTCACGGATAGAACGGCAGGAAGGGCGGCGGGTATGGCGGCTACTACTAGCACCAGGGCGAACTGCAAAGTCTGGAGGAGGCTTTCATGTCTCAGAGTGGCTACGATGAATACCAGGGTCACTAGAACTATGGCTAGAATGATCAGATAGTCTCCAATCTTGACTACCGCTTTCTGAAAGTGGCTCGGAGTCTTGGCCAATTCTACTAGCTTGGCAGTGCGACCGAAGTAGGTATTCATCCCCGTAGCAAAGACCAGGCCAGTCATCTCTCCCTGGCGGACTATTGATCCGGAGAAAGCAACATCCGATGTCTTTTTATCCACTGGCAGAGATTCACCCGTCAGGGAGGATTCGTCTACCTGGAGGAAATCGCCTTCGATGAGCTTGATATCTGCAGGAACGATCTCACCCAAACGGATTCTGACTATATCACCTGGCACAAGTTCTCCGGAGGGAAGGCCTTTCCATTTTCCATCTCTCAGGACCCTTGCCGTAGGTGCAAGCCGCTCCTTCAAAAGCTCAATGGCATTGTCGGCTTTATGCTCCTGCCAGAAGCCAACCACGCCGTTCATGAGCAGAAGCAAGAAGATGATGGCAAAGTCGTCCCAGCGGCTTAGTATTGCAGAAAGAATAGCTGCAGCCTCAATCATCCAGGGGATAGTCCCCCAAAAATAGCCCAGAAATTTTATAAGCGGATTGACTTTCTTCTCCAAAATTTCATTTGGGCCGTATTGTTGGAGTCTTGCTTCGGCTTCTGAAGTAGATAGACCGTTTTCGATCGATGAGAGATTATTCATTAAATCGGCTACAGATGCTTTCCTGGCATAATCGGCACTGATGATAGAATCCGTACTCAAACCCCGCCACCTACATATAGTTTTGTTTCCAAGTTGTATTGAATACTTTTGGTAGTAAGCATTAAGCAGCAATAATATAATAGAACTAGTGAACTTTCCGACAGCAATAAGTAGTTTCTAATCATATAGAAGATCAAAAGTCAGAGGATGACAAAACATCGATCCCCCTGTTCTTTCGGCTCTTTGATATCGCGCCGGATCGTTCTTCTGGAGCTGCAGAGAAGGACCGCCAGATCCTCTTGTGTCAGAAGACCATCTTGATCCAAAACCTCGCGGGCCATTTTATGCTTTCGCAGAGCCGAAGTGCCACACTCGGAGAGGATGGTCATATCATTTCGATCATGAAATATTAGATGGACCGGGACCGACTTTATCTCGTAGAGTCTTTTTCCAGGAGGCTCTGATGCAGAAGCCGCATAGAAAGTGATCTGGCCTTCATGAAGCTTCTCACCGAAGGTTTCATTGAGAAAATCCCACATCAA
>JAQTXY010000192.1 GCA_028688535.1 Methanothrix sp.
ATCTCCATATTTCTGTCCGGCCCTATGATATTGGCATTTATGGTCCTGATATCACCCAGTGCCTGGGCCTCAATCATGACAGGCTCGCCTACTGAGGCATCCTTCCGGTTAAGCTTAACCTCCTCCAGAACGGGAGGCGATAGCCCCGAGAGAGGCGCACTGATGCTTTGCAGGGCACCAGTCAGATTAAGGGCTCCATAGCCGTATACATTATCCAGTCCAGACGGTCCCAGGTCGTCGGCCGTCTTGAGCAACACCCTCTTCAAATCAGCCGGAGCAAGATTAGACCTTGCTTGCAGCAATAACGCCACAGCACCTGAGACTTGAGGAACAGCCATAGATGTGCCGCTTATTGAGCTCTTGCCGTTCTTCGAGCCAGCCAGGGCGGAGACCACATCCACACCCAACGTGACCAGATCTGGCTTCGTATCGCCTTTGGCCGTCGGTCCTCGCGAAGATAGCTCGAAGATATTGCCAGAGCGGTCCACAGCGCCCACAGTTATGACATTCTCGGCATCACCGGGAATAACTATCGATGAGGCAGCAGGACCGGAATTTCCTGCCGCCACACACATAACCAGCCCATTTTCCACCATTTTGTCGCAGGCTTCATCCAAGAGAGAGGTTCCGTCCGAAGGGCTTTCGCCACCTACGGAAAAGGATACGACCCTAATTCCGTAACGCTCTTTATTCTCCAAACACCAGTCCAACGCATTGAGGGCATCAGAAAGATAGCATGCCCCTTCCAGGTCCATGACCTTGATTACTACCAGCTTTGCTCCCGGTGCCACGCCCGTACCCTTCTCTCCAGCAACTAAGCTCGCGCAATGGGTTCCATGTCCGTTGTCATCGTAGGAATCGGTTTGGTTGTTTACGAAATCCTTGAAAGCTACAATTTTGCCGGCCAGGGCCTTGTGCTCACCATCCGCACCGGTATCGATAAGGGCCACAGTCACGCCCTCTCCCGTGTAGCCCTTATCCATCCTGGGATCATCGATATTCCAGGATTCATCGCGAGAAGGGGAAGGGTTTAACGGACCGTCAGTCTGGCCGGGCAACGCCAATATCTTCAGCTTCTGATCCTTGTAGATGCCCTTGACGCCGTTGGTCCTGGCAATCTTCTCCAGCTTGTCGCCAGATACCGTCAACGCGCTCCCCGGCAGGATATGGAAGCGATCTTCGGCAGGAGCAACATTACTAAGATTGCCGTCATGAAGCACAATCACCTTCAGATCCTTCCCGCCTTGCTTTTCCAGACTGTCCTCAATTCCATTGCTATTGAGGTCATTAGGATCGCGAATGGTAAGGGTTGCGGATTCGTCTTTTGCCGCATTGCCCGCCTTGTCGATGGCCACAATTGTAACCTTGTAGGCTCCGGGAGGCAGGTTGGAGCCGCAGTAGCCTGTGTATCTGCGGTCTTGATTCAGATCCAGCATGAGGTTCATGCGATTGCCGATATCGGCATAGACCATATCTATGCTGCCGGCGTCATGGACAAATGCATTTATTTCGCTTCGCGGGGCGCCCACCTTCAAAGCCGATGGGCTTACGCTAACCCCATAAATAACCGGAGGAAGACCATCGTCCGCATTTGGCTTAAAGTAGCTCTCATATTCCTTTTCAAACCAGATGCTGGCCTTATTGTTATCTAGCGCATTTTGCATGGGGAAAGCAGCCGCACAGCTAAGTAGACCGGCCAATAAAATAAAATAAATAATTGAGCTGGAGTTCACGCTTAGCTCCAGTTATTCATCCTCAAGATTCTTATATTTACTGGTGCTGACGACCTTAATTTTCAGGGCATCCGGGAAGGTCTTTGTGATCTCTCCTAATGTGGCGACAACATCGACCCAGTAAGTGCCGGCAGCCACATTGGCATTCCATATGCCGACAAACTCGTCTCCATCAGATTTGATGCGTTTCATTACTACCCGCGAGACGGTGTCACCAGAAGGACTCAATAGTTGAGCCGATACCGTGAAGACTTTTTCTGCCGCAGTTCTCTGGGCCTGGGATGTGGAACCAATCTTGACCGTCCCATCAGTGCTGCTCAGGTCGGCATATCCCTGCGGCGATCCGAATCCACAGGTAGCACAGCCTTTGATGGTCAAAACTGTATCGCTTGCGTTCTGGTTAGCAGATGAGCTGTTATTAATCTCTTCAAAGAGTGCGGTTATCTGGACGACATCACCGATCTTGGCAGGATTGGGCTTGGCATAAGCCTCCTGCAAGGCGATGTCTAATCGAGGCGAATTGGCCACCCAATTCTGCCAGGTGTAAATCCTGGCATCATAGCCGAGAAGGCCAAGGGCAAACCAGACCATCGAGGCCTTGACGCCGGTATTGGTGTATACTACGACAGGCTTGTCCATTCTAATAGAAGAGAACAGCTCTTTCAAGTCGGACTCATCTTTTATCCTCTTTCCATCAAGCACTCTATTGTAGGGAATATTGATGGCACCCGGTATCGCCCCAGCATCGAATTCCTGCGAAGTTCTTGCATCAATTATCTGGGGTGTGCCGCTATGCACGAATTCGTAAGTCGCCATCAGATCGGCATCTATGCTGGCAGTATAGTTTTTGGGAGGCAGCACTGCAGGTTTTGCCATCGTGGGTCTGCCTTCCGCTACCCAGTCATCGATACTACCATCAAGCATCTTAACATCCTTATGACCCAGATACTTCATGACAGCGTATCCAAATCCTGCTGCGGAAGGCCCTCCGCCACACGGCTGGCATTCGCCGGCTATCTTCACGGCATCCGTCTCTCTAATTCCCGCATCTCCCAGGATGGCGACCAGCTGGGATACCGACTTAAGAATGCCTCCCTTTTCCACAAATTGTGTGTAGGGGATATTGATTGCACCAGGGATGTACTCTGTGGCAGTGGGGCTTATGTCTAAGATAATGTCTGAATCGTTGATGCTATCAAACGACGCCAGCATGCTGGCAACGCTTGAGCTTCTCTTTGCAGCTGCATCGCTGCCCGTTTGGCTTTGCAGGGCCGGGCTGGCAGCCGAACTGTCTTGATCAGCCAATTGCTTTGCAGTCAACTCGTTTTTCTCTCGATTATATCTGGGATTGACTAGGCCGCCAGCGCTGGTCATCACCTCTGTGGTGGCATTCTCCTTGCCCATGAACACTGCCCACTCGTTATTCAGCACGTCCTGTTGAGCAGTGGGAGACCCGCCTTTGCAGATGGAGCATTCTCCATTGACGGCTGAGACGGCCCCCCCAGCAAATATCGCCACCAAAAGCAGGAGGCTTATGGCAATTCTGGAAATATTCATAGCCTTGCCCCAATATTATTCAAGCGGTAGAGTTGATCGCATCCGTCTTGCCTGAAGCCATCTGATTTTCCCAGTAATTTACATAGGAGTACAGCTTGGCGTCATAGCCCTGGAGAGTCAAGGCAAACCAGACCACAGAAGCCTTCACGCCTGTATTGGTGTAGACTACTACCGGCTGATTCTTGTCGAGGATGGCGAAGACACGGTCAAGCTTGGTTTCGTCCCTTATTCTGCTATTGATGACAACGTTCTCATTGGGAATGGGGATTGCACCGGGAATGGACCCCGCACCGAAATCCTCTATGCTTCTTGCATCCACAATCTGGACTGTGCCGCTCTTTACTAAACTGTAGTCGGCAGAAAAATCCGGATTGACCTTCGGAGTGTATACCTTAGCTGGCAAGATCGTAGTCTCTGCGACCGTAGGTTTTCCGGCTGCTGCCCAATCCTTTACCGTTCCATCCAGAACCCTGACATTCTCCTGGCCCAGAGATCTCATAATCCAGTAGACAAAGGTCGCAGGCGAAGGGCCTCCACCACAAGGCATGCATTCGCCGTAGATGATCACCGGGTCTTCCCGGGAAATTCCGCCGTCGCCCAGCAGCTTTGTCAACTCCTCTTCCGATCGCAGATATGTTCCATTGATAAGGAAGTTGGTGTAAGGAATGGCAACCGATCCCGCGATGTGCTCTGTGGCCTCCTCGCTAATATCCAGCAAGATCGCAGATCCGGTTGATTCATTAATGGGAGCAAACATGTTCAATGCCTTGGCACTACGCACAATGGGCATGTTCTCTTCTGCGACTTTGCGCGTCTCAGTCTTCTTTGCCACGCTTTCGGCTGTGTTATTCACCGGTGTAGCTTCCTGAGTCTCATTGCTCTCTTTTGCGCCATCAGCATTACTGAAGCCGGCGAGGGGCTGTTTCCAGATTCCCACCCGGTTCTTCTGAGCCGTGCTCAAACCGGGCATGACCTCAGTTTTTCCCGCATTGGGGTTGCCGATCTCGTCAAGCTTTGCCGCTCCGGACCAACCTGAATCGCCCTTGCAAGCATCGCAATAAGCTTCGCCAGCGCTCGCTGCATTTACCAGCATCAATAACGCCAATAGCGCCATGATGCCCACACCCACCAAACAGGATCCCAAACATGATCTGAATGTTGTCATCTGTCTCCCCTTTTTAACACAATAATAACTTATGAAATATAACCTTTTAGAGGTAAATCAGTGCCTAGTGGTTACCTCTACTTCACCCAGTGTCTCTTGTAGCTCATATCCGCGCGCGTCTTTTGCGCTCAGAACAATATCGTATCTTCCCGGATCCAGCAGGGCCGTTGAGAAGTCTCCCCGATAGAAATCTCCTGACAAGACCAGCCGGCTGTAGCCTTGCGCCTCGAATCCATCCTGATATGCTCGAGCGGTTACCTGCAAGAGATCATAACGGGAATTCAGCTCGACCTTAATGGCCACGGCGTCACCTAACCGTGCTTTCGTAGGATTTATCTCTTTAGAGATGATGGCAATCTGCTTGGCCTGTCCGCCCATAATGGGGTACTGGTCTTTTCCGCTCTCACTTATCCTGTAAGGAGCATCCCCGAAACCGTCGCTACCTCTGG
>JAQTXY010000193.1 GCA_028688535.1 Methanothrix sp.
GTCAAGGTAGAGGAGTCCTTCGGTTTTAGAAACAAGAGAGACATCGAGGCTTATGGCGTCGATAAGTTCATCGCCCGGTGCAAGGAGTTCGCGCTGCGCCAGAAGGACGACATGACGGCCCAGTTTCAGATCTTGGGCGCCTGGCTGGACTGGGAAGACCCCTACATGACGCTCAAGAACGAGTATCTGGAGGCAGCCTGGTGGACTCTGAAAAAGGCGCACGAGAATAATCTCCTGGAGAGGGGTCTGCGGGTGGTAAACTGGTGTCCACGCTGCCAGACGGCCATTGCCGACTCCGAGGTGGAGTACTGGGATGAGACCGACTACTCCATCTATGTCAAGTTCCCAGTAATCGGTGAAGAGAACACCTACATTGTTATCTGGACCACCACCCCCTGGACCATTCCCGCCAATGTGGCAGTAGCCGTTAATCCTTCTTTCCAATACTCCAGGGTTAGAGCCTGGAAGGACGGAAAGGCGGAGATCCTTATAATGGCCTCGGACCTCGTTGAATCCGTGCTCAAGACCGGCCGCTATCAGGATTATGAGCTATTCTCTACCCTCACTGCAGAGCAAATGCAAGAGCTCACCTACAGCCACCCCCTGGGCGACATGGTTCCCAGACAGAAAGATATCCTGCATAAAGTCTATGCCGCAGACTTCGTGACGGCAGAGAACACAGGCTGCGTGCACATTGCTCCCGGCCACGGTCTCGAGGATTACGAGCTGGGAATGAAGAATCACATGGAGATCTTTTGTCCTGTAGGCGGAGACGGACGCTATACCGCCGAGGCAGGCGAGAAGTATCAGGGGCTGTATGTTAAGGAAGCAGATAGCGAAGTCATCACCGATCTTGAGGCGCAGGGGCGGCTGCTGGCATCGGGACGGCTCGCGCACCGCTACGGTCATTGCTGGCGCTGCAAGACACCCATAATTTTCATCGCCACCAGCCAGTGGTTCTTGCGAATATCCGATCTGCGGGACAAAATGCTCGATGAAGTCTCGCGCATAACCTGGTATCCGGAGTGGGCCGGATCGGCTCGATTCGCTGATTGGATCAACAATGCCCGCGACTGGTGCATCTCCCGGCAGAGATACTGGGGAATTCCCCTGCCCATCTGGACCTGCCCGGCTTGCGGTCATCTGGAGGTTATCGGCACGTCTGCTGAATTGGAAGAGCGAAGCGGCCAAAAGCTCGTCGATCTGCACCGGCCTGATGTGGACCAGGTCTTCCTGGAATGCCCATGCGGCGGCAAGATGACGCGTTCGCCTGATGTCTTTGATGTCTGGTTTGACAGCGCGGTTGCCTCCTGGGCCACATTGCGCTTCCCCAGCCACAAGGAGGAATTCTCAGACTGGTGGCCGGCCGATTTCATCACTGAGGGGCACGACCAGACGCGCGGCTGGTTCTACTCTCAACTGGGAGCCTCCATGGTCTCCTTTGGCCGGGCACCTTACAAGAGCGTTCTAATGCACGGCTTCACCCTGGACGACCAGGGCAGGAAGATGTCCAAGAGCATAGGCAACATCGTCCAGCCCGAGGAGGTTGTGCAAAAGTTTGGGGCAGATATCCTGCGCTTCTATGTGCTGGGAGCCAATGCCCCCTGGGAGGATCTGCACTTCTCCTGGGACGGCGTGGAAAACACCTCTCGCATGCTCAATATCTTCTGGAATGCTTACCGTTTTGCTCTGCCCTACATGGTCCTGGATAAGTTCGATGCCGGCAAGGCGGATCTATCCAGATACGAGAGCAATCTGCGTCCCGAGGATCGCTGGATCCTTTCCCGGGTGAACAGCCTGATCGAGGATGTCACAGCAGAGATGGATGGCTACCAGTTGCATCGCATTGTCCGTTCCATCTCCGACTTCATACTGGAAGATCTCTCTCGCTGGTACATCCAGCTGGTGCGGCCTCGCACCTGGATTGAGCAGGACGATCCGGACAAGCTGGCAGCTTACGCCACCATCTATGAGGTTTTGGTCAAACTCAGTCAGATCATGGCCCCGTTTACTCCCTTCATCTCCGAATCCATTTATCAGAACCTGGTGAAGGGCTTGGACGAAGGAGCACCACAGTCGGTGCACATGTGCAACTGGCCGCAGGCTCAAAAGGAGCGGATAGACAAGCGCCTGGAAGAGAGCATGTCGCTGGTAAGGGAGGCTTCCATGGCAGCCTCCAATGCTCGCCAGAAAGGAGGCCGCAAATTGCGCTGGCCGGTCTCGGAGATTGTGATCGCTCCTGCCAAAGAGGGCTTGGACTTAGGCGGCCTGGAAAATGTCCTTAAGGGCCAGACCAACTCTAAGAAGATAACCGTGCTGGCTGCAGGAGAAAAGCCAAAGATGGATCTGGAGATCGCTCCCGTTCATAAGAAGATCGGGCCCGTTTATAAGGGCGAAGCCAAACTGGTAGTTGAAGCTATAGCCGCCGCCGATCCCTTCGTGGTCAAGAAGCAACTGGCCTGCGGCGATGCCACCGTATCAATTGCGGGAAAGGAGTATAAAATAACTGCCGAGATGGTATCAATCAAGGAATTGCCGCCGCAAAATTTGCCCGCAGCTGAGTTTTCTCGGGGATTCGTCTACGTGGACATCACCCTCACTCCGGAACTGGAGGCGGAAGGGTATGCTAGAGAGATCATTCGTCGCATCCAGGACATGAGAAAGGAGCTGGATCTGCGCGTGGAAGATCAGATCCGGGCCGTTGTCGATATCGAGAGCAAGCCGATCCTCGACTTGGCAATGCGAAAGAAGGATCATATCGCCAGCGAGGTCCGAGCCGCAGATTTCCAGTTGGGTCTGGGCCTCCCGCTACAGGGAAAGTTGGTTAAAGATTGGGATATAGAAGGCATCTGTGTGAGAATCGGCATAGAGCGGGCTGCATGAGCTAAATGATGAGTGGTTGCTGGAGACAGAAATAAAGAGCTGGAGTCCTATAAAATGAGCAATGAGGATGAAGTCACGCAGGCACCTGTTCCCGTCAGGGTCAAAGGAGTCTACATCGCTGAATCGGAAGGAAGCGCGCCTGTACCTGTGGTTCTCCTGGAAGATGAGATGGCGAGGATTGTGCCTATATTTGTTGGGTTGTCCGAGGCGGTCTCCATTCATCATGCTCTTTCCGGAGAGCTGTCGCCCCGGCCCATGACCCATGATCTCTTCATCTCCGTACTGGAATGTCTTTCCGCCAGTATCACCAAAGTGCTCATCGATGATCTGGACGGCGGCATCTACTACGCTCGCCTCACCCTCAAGAGCGAGAGCAAACAGAGCGAGATAGATGCCCGGCCTTCTGACTGCCTGGCCCTGGCTCTGAGGAGCCATGCCCCCATCGAGGTGCAGGAGAAGGTTGTCTCGGAGTCGAGCATCAGCAAGAGCGATGTGGAAAAGTTGATCAGTATCGAGAATTATTTGCAGTAATTATGACAGAGGATTCGGTGCAAGCGCCCCCTGCTAACCGTTGGAGTGACCCCTCACGTTATATCATGGGTGTGTTCCTGCTATTGGCAGGATTGTTTGTGGTGTACATTGGGCGATCGGCCATTCCTTTGGTTCTATCTGCTGCACTACTGGCTTTGATTGTTGATCCAGTTATTCGGTTCTTCGTCGTGCGCCTGCGGATGAATAGGACCTTGGCAGTTGTGATCACTTATCTATTCGTCGTGGCCATGCTGCTCTTAGTTCCCTTGCTCCTTATCCAACCGCTTGTGGATGCGGCTAACTTTGCATTGAAAATTGATCCCAATTTGATTATACAAAGATTAGTCAACTTTATCCAATCTATTTCCGTCCAGCTGCAAGACCACCAGTGGCTGGCAAGCATATTGAATCCCCCAATTGAATCCCTGCTAAAAGCTCTGAATTACTCGGCATCATCTGCCTCGACACCTGCTCCTGTCATGCAGATGTCGGTTGCCGACTTGAGCAGCCGGCTGGGAAGGGCACTGGGCGCAGTAGCAGGATTCCTGGGGCCGACCTTTTCCGGTCTGGCTTCGGTATTGTTCACGCTGCTCATGGCGCTGCAGATGACCCTCACCGCGGGCGAGTTTAAGAATTGGTTTTCAGAATTGATACCCCCTGGACACGGACCTGAGCTTCACCTGCTGTTTGGAAAAATCCACATGACCTGGACGGGGTTCTTGCGCGGTCAAATGCAGCTCATGCTGGCGGTCGGCCTGGTCACCTGGATAGGAGGTTTTATCCTGGGATTGCCGCAGGCATTTTTCCTGGGAGTGATTGCAGGATTCATGGAGTTGATTCCCAATGTTGGCCCGGTTCTGGCGGCTGTTCCTGCGGTTCTGATCGCCCTGCTGTTTGGATCAACGCATCTGGCGCTAAGCCATCTGACTTTTGCGCTTGTAGTTATTGGCTTTTATACGCTTGTCCAGATGATGGAAAATCAATTTCTGGTGCCAAAGATCATGGGAAATGCAGTCGATCTTCCTCCCCTGATCGTCTTGATCGGTGTCATCGCCGGCACCGAGGCATTCGGCATAATGGGGGCTCTGCTGGCCACACCGATGATTGCCACGGGAAAATTGATATTCCGTTATATTTATGGAAAGATTATGGAGGACACGCTTGCGCCAACACCGGTTGGATCGAAGCCGAATCAATGAAGAACAAATCATTCGTTCTGCAATTGATGTTGGATAGCTTGCTGTGGGCAGACATCCACACAGCCGCCACAGAGTATGCACTCTGTATTTTCCATACGCCCCTGCCGGACCATATTGTTCACATCAAGCCCCATAGGGCAACTCTTTGAGCATTTATCGCAGTCCATGCAGCGAACTGCATCCGCAGACAGTTGAAGAGCCGGCCAGCGGATTAGATTTCCAATCTTTCTTCCTATGATCATTATCACTGCAATCGGGCAGAAATAATGA
>JAQTXY010000194.1 GCA_028688535.1 Methanothrix sp.
CGATCTATACGGACCGCCTGGTGATCATGCCCACGACCTCTTCTCTACGACTGAGAACGGGCAGGCCGCCTCTGTTCTCGGAAAGAATGATCTTCTTGACCTCTTCCAGAGGCGTGTCGGCATAGACATACTTCACCTCATGAGTCATCACATCTGATACCAGGATGTTGAAGATGCGTGCGTATTGCTTGCTGGCAGTATCGTTTAAGTCCCGGAAGGCCCGCAGAGACTTAGCCACATCCTGTTCTGAGATTATGCCAACCAGTCGGCCACCCTCAACCACGGGAAGCCTTCCTACTCCCCTATCCAGCATCATACGCCGGGCATGGACCAGCCGGTCGTTGGGGTTGCAGGTTAGGGGAAAACGCATGGCATCGGCAGCCATGCCGCTTACATTTACTGCCGCCAATATCTCTCTGGGGCGAACCCAGCCCAGGACCTTCTCGCCATCCATTACTGCCAGAACGCCGGTCTTCTGCAAGAGGATCATGGCATTTTGAACATCCATGTCAGGGAGTACCTTGATTACAGCGTCCATGGTGGCAGATGCCACATGCAGAGAGGAAGCAGGCATTCCCAGAGATTTTCTCGTTCCTAAAACGCGAGCAATCTGCCGCATAGTGATTATGCCGCCCAACTTGTCTTTATTGGTGACCAGCAGCCTTCTCAGATCATTCTTCACCATCTGATCCAGAGCATGGCCCAATCTCTCTGATTTGTCGATGGTAACCGGCTCGCTCATGATGTCCTTAACCTGCATTACTTCCACCTCCCTACCTCTGCGATGATTTCATCCGCAGAGAAATAGCCAACCACCTCATTCTGGTCCATTACCGGCATACCAATAATGTTCTTCTCGACCAATGTCTGGCTCGCTTCTACTGCTTTCATATCCGATCCGATGGTAAAAATGGGTGAGGCCATGATGTCCTCCGCCACAAAAGGCATCTGCTTTACGTAGCGGTACTGCTTCCTGCCAGCAGTGCTATCCTTTCGGGTCATCTTGATGTTCTTGGTCTCCATCTCATCCTTGGGCCCCATAAGCTCGGAAAAGGTAAGACCGGAACGGGTCACAATGCCCACCGGGGTAGTGTTGTCCTCGTAGACCAGGGCTCGGCTCTGGCCCTGCACATTCATCTCTTCCAGGACGTGACCGATGGTATGGTGGCGGTGCACACGAAGGACATTCTTGCTCATCATGTCTCCTACGGTCGCTTTGAGATCCTGCTCTGAGAAGTACTTAATTACGTCTCGAGATGTGATCATGCCCACAATCTCGCCATCGCGTTCTACCGGCAAGCCGGAGATACCGTTTTCCATGAGAAGCTCTGCCGCCTGGGGCATGGTGGCATCAGGGAATATGGTGAGGGGCTTCTCAGTCATTACCACATGGATGGGTACTTTGTCGATAGGCCTTCTGCGCCATTCTGGGGCAGCCTGGTTGAGTCGGTTGGTAATATCATACTTGGTGACGATGCCCGCTAGCTTGCCTTCGTCCATAACAGGCAATCTGCCAATAGAGTACTTGAACATCAGATTCCTGGCTCTTTGGATGTTCTCATTTCGTTCAATGACGTAAATGGGAGCACTCATGTAATCTTTGACTTTTTTTATTATCATGCTAGAATTCCTCTGTTCTCGGCCAATGCCCTAACGTAGTCTCTTTCCGTTAGAATGCCTACTAATGATCCCTTGTCCATAACAGGCAGAGATCCGATCTCATTGTCCATCATCTTCCTGGCCGCGTGGCCCAGGTCTGCTTTCATCTCCGTTGCAAGCAAGCCTCTCTTGATCAGGCTCTTGATGGGCTGATCCATTACTTCGGCGATGTCTCCGGTGACCACCTTTTCAAAAGCATCTCCGCTTCCCAGATATTTCATGATATCCGATGCCGTGACCATGCCCATGAGAACTCCATCCTGAACTACCGGCATGCGGCGAAATCCCTTCTGGATAATCATCCTGGTCATCTTCTCTATGGTGGTTTGAGCCGGTGCCGTCACCACATGGGAACTCATGAAGGCTTCTACGTTAAGGCCGGTCTCCAGGCCCCGGCAGAAGCGTACAAAATCCTCTTCGGTAATTATGGCCTTTATGCGGATATCATCATCGCAGATGGGAAGGCCGCCTACGTTTTTCTCGTACATTAGCTTCAAGACGTCGTTTAAAGAGGCTTTGTCGCTGGCATAGGTGAGGCGCGTGCTCATGATCTCCGTGATATCGGCATTTATGGCGGTGAAGATGTTTCCACCATATTTCTCTCGCAAGAGATTGTGTCGCAGTCCCCCGCCCAGAAAGTCTACCACATCCACTGAGGTTACAAAGCCAATCAGCCTCTTTGTGCCCGGATCAGCGATAGGAAGCCTGGAAAAGCCATAGAAGGTCATTGTCTTTATGGCGCTCATGATGGTAGTAGTGGGCGGAACGGTGACAACATCAGGCGAGGCTACACCCACTACATCGCTCGCCCGCTTGGCGAGCCGGGAGTCGAATTGTAAAGGTCCTCGATCACCCGATCCAGGGGCTACAGGCATGCGATCGTTCTTTTGCGGAATCCTTGTTACTTCTTTTCCCGTTGTTGGCCCTTTGCTCATCTCTATTCACCAAGGTAGCTTTTGATTAAATCGCTTCTATCTACAATTCCTACGAGCTCTTCTCCGTCCACCACGGACATTCTGCCTACTTTATGCTTGAGCATCAGTTCGATGGCCGTTCTGACGCTGTCTTCCGGCTTTATGCTATACAATGGCGAACTCATAAATTTCTCGACTGGCATTTGCATCGAGTCCGCCGGTCTTCTTTCACTCTCCTTGCCGATTCTGGCTGTACCTTTTAACATATCGAATCTGGTGATCATTCCTATGAGCTTGTCATCCTTTACCACCGGAAGGCCTGTGAAATCTTTCTCGACCATCAGATCCCATATTTTGGTTATAGGGTCGTCTGGGCGGGTGGTTACCACCTTCCTGGTCATAATCTCTGATACGGGCCTATGTGGCGAACTCTGTAAATCAATATTCATGAAGACATCGAGCAGGCTGACAACACCCTCTAGCTTTGGCGTACCCTCAGATGCAACTACCGGGAGCAGAGTAATCTTTTCTTTGAGCATGAGCCGGGCGGCATCAAGGATATCCATCTGCTTTGTTACAGTGGGAACCTTCACCACATAACCTGATATAGTCACATTGGACTTGGTCGAGGTCACACGCAGCATATCCTGGTTGGTTACGATTCCGACAACTATTCCTTTGCTGTTCACAACCGGCAGTGCGCGCACATGGTTGTCTCGGATCATCTGACGTGCCTTGGTCAGAAAAGTTGAATCCTCTACGTATAGAGGATCTCTGGACAAAATATCTTCTACTAACATTATTATTCCCCTGCTGTCCAGCAATAATTAATGATCTTTCTTACCTATTTCCGTCCCTGCAGCTCCAGCAGAGCAGTTCTCCATTTACGCTCTCCAGGGTATCTGAGAGCTGGCCGCAAACCTCACAGATGCCTCGTACCACCCCCCGAGGCTGTTCGAAATGGATGCTCTCTTTGTGCATCTCCAATAGATCGCTTAAAATTTCATTCAAACCGAGGGAGGAACCAGATACGAGATCCGTATCTGTGATTATACCTACGAGCTTTCCCTGGAAGATCACTGGCAGTCGCTTAACACCGGAGCGAAGCATCAAGGCAGCGGCTTCGCGCAGGCTGGCATCAGGTTCAATGGAGACTACGGGAGAACTCATGATCTCTGCCACCTTTAAACTTCTGGGGTCTGTTCCCTGGGCTAACACCTTCTTTACCAGATCCCTTTCCGTCAGAATACCGGTGGGCTTGTCGCCGGATATTATGATCAAACTGCCCACGTTGGCCGAGCCCATCTTCTTAGCGGCGCTTAAAATGTCCAGCTCGGCATCAGCTGTGATCACTGGCCTGGTCATGATATCTCGCACTGGAATCTCTGTCTCCATTGGCCAATCGTCTCCCTATAGCTCTATATCCTTATCAGAGTGCTAATGATATAAAAGGCTACTGCGGCTTAATAAAAATTAATAAGATAAATATTATTTTTTCATTTTATTCTCTTATATGCCCGATAATATGCTCTATCTCTTTGAGTATGAGATCCAGCCCCAGGCGCGCTGCGCCCGGCGATCCAGGCAAACAGAAGACCGGTCTTCCATGATAAACTCCCGCCGCTGCTCTGGTGAGCATGGCGCGAAGGCCTACCTCATCCAGGCTCTTGTAGCGAAAGATCTCGCCAAATCCGGGAAGAGTCTTTTCGAAGAGTGGCTCAATGGCTTCCAGAGTTAGGTCCAGATGAGTAAGCCCGGTGCCGCCGCAGATGATAATCGCATCTGCGCTGCTCTTCTCTACTGTTTCACGCAGCACAAAGCCGTCCGGCAAAAGAGAGTAGCGGGCAGAATGTCCTGCCGCTTTGATCATCTCCAAGATCACCTTGCCAGATAGATCCTCTGCCTCCTCTGGTGAGCTCACACGTCCAAATTTTTGAAAACGGGATGTGCTCGCGACCACTACATCTATGATCATGCTATTTCCTTAATGGCCTAGGATAAAATTTTTCCCATCTTCTGAGAAGGGATATCTATGTCGCTATTGGCTATTGATGTGGGGGCAGGCACCCAGGACATCCTGCTCTACTCTGATGAAGTGTCCTTGGAAGGCTCGACCAAGATGGTCTTGCCCAGCCAAACCATCCTTGTGGGAAACAGGATCAATCGAGCCCGTCTTGCTGGTCGGGATGTTTTCTTGCAGGGGCCGACAATGGGGGGAGGAGCATCTACTGCCGCGGTGAGATGGCATCTGGCTGCGGGACTGAAAGTCTATGCCACAGCGTCGGCCGCGGCTACTA
>JAQTXY010000003.1 GCA_028688535.1 Methanothrix sp.
CCCCGAAAAACCCGATATGCTCCTCTGGGAGGAGACGCTCTTCAAAGACAGGGATCTGTTCGAGTTAGATCACCTGCCCGAGCACTTCCTGCACCGGGAAGATCAGATGAACAGCCTCAAATTCTGCGTCCGACCGGCTTTGCAGGGAGGCCGTCCCGTCAATGCCCTCTGCCTGGGTCCGCCCGGCACAGGCAAGACCACGGCTCTTTTCAAGCTCTTTGAGGAGATCGAGGGGCATTCTTCAAAGATAATTCCGGTTCATGTCAATTGCCAGATGGACTCTACCAGGTATTCCGTATTTTATCAGATCTACAAAAAGGTCTTTGACCATGCTCCTCCCTCCAGCGGCATATCCTTCAAACGCATCTTTGAAAAGGTAGCTGCTGCCGCAGCCGACCAGGATAAGGTGCTGGTGGTGGCTTTAGACGATATAAATTATCTGTTTCACGAAAAAGAGGTGGATCACGTCTTATACTCCCTTTTGCGTGCCCATGAAACTTGCCCCGGTGCCAGGATGGGTGTGATCGGAGTTATGAGCGAGCTGGCCTTGAACTATGTTCTCGACCCGCGTGTTGTCTCCGTCTTCCAGCCGGAAGAGATCATATTCCCTCTCTACACCCGATCAGAGATACGCGACATATTAGGCCGCCGGGCGCAGATGGGCTTTTATCCCGGGGTGATGGCCGACGATGTTCTGGGGGCGGTTGTAGACTGCACAGAGAGGTCGGGAGACCTGCGGGTGGGAATTGACCTTCTTAAGAGGTCCGGCCTGTCTGCGGAAAAGCGCGCCTCGAAAAGCGTCTCTCTGGATGATGTGGCAGGATCCTGCGATCGCTCCCGCCTGGTTCATCTCACCTATGCCCTTAAATCCCTCAAAGACGATGAACTGGTTGTGCTGCGACTCGCTGCAGAGCAAAAAAGCTGGCGCGCGGGCGAACTGTTTGTTCGCTTTCATGAGCAGACGGATGCAGGATACACTCGTTTTCATGAGATTCTCAATAAGCTTGATTCCATCCGGCTGATTAATGCCGATTTTACCGGAGCGGGTGAGCGGGGCCGAAGTCGCGTCATCAGCGTGCGCTATGATCCTGAGGAGATCTTAAGCCGGCTGAAATCGTGATGTTTTTCCCTCTTATCATTTTCCTCTTATCATTATTGCGAAAGCCGTCTATATTTATCGCAACAATTAATTGGTGCTCTATATAGATTCTATACGCAAGGGCTTTAACCCGTTAATGTGTTTTGTCAGAGCGTATGGATCGGCCGAGAATAAAGATGCCTCGCAAATATGGGGAGTTGTTCGTAGAGGCTCTACTATTCGTGTCCGCCATTGCATCTATCCTCATTATGCTTCTTATCTTCTATTTCCTCATTCATGAAAGCCTTCCTGCGTTTTCAAGTCTTGGCATATTCTCCCTGCTATTCGGCTCAAAATGGCATCCTTCCGGAGATATTTACGGATTATTGCCCATTATCGCCGCATCATTGATTATAACTCTCCTGGCGCTCTTCATAAATATCCTGATTGGATTTCCTCTGGCCATTTACCTGGCAGAGCTGGCGGGACCTCGGAGCAAGGCCATATTGAAACCGTCCATTGAACTCTTGGCGGGTGTTCCTTCCATTGTCTATGGTTTCTTAGGGGTGATAATTCTCGTAACCTACTTGCAGGACAGCTTTGATATGCTTACAGGCAGGTCGATTCTGGCCGGATCGATGCTTCTTGGAGTCATGTTCATTCCCCGCCTTACCACTATCTGTGAGGATTCTCTGCGAGCAGTGCCCTCAGAATTCAAGGAGGGCTCACTTGCGCTTGGAGCCAATCGCTGGCAGACGCTTCGAAATGTTACTATTCCTGCGGCATCCTCTGGGATTACTGCTGCCATCCTCTTAAACATTGGAAGCATAATCGGTGAAACTATGGCCGTACTCCTGGTGGTGGGAAACGTCGCCAGACTGGCCTCTCCTCCGTACGATATATTTGATCAGGGTGCATCCTTCACCTCTATTATCGCAGGTGAGATGGGCGAGGTGGCCAGAGGTTCAATGCATTACCATGTCCTTTTTGCAGTAGGATTCGTTCTACTCATCGTAGTTACCCTGTTCAGTCTGGTAGCAGATTATGCCCGGATTCGTATCCGACGAAAATTCGGGGGATACTGAAATGAGGACCCGGCCTCTCCTCTGGGGATCTCTTGCCATATCGGTGTTCCTGTTCGTCACCTCTCTGGCATGCCTCATTCTTCAACCCCATCTGGAAAAGCTGGCGCCGATGTGGCAAGCCAGTCTTTTCGCAAGCCTTCTGCTTATTCTCGCATCGTATTTTATCTCCAAAGCCGTCTCTCTTAAGACAGCACCTCTTCTGGCCCTGGACATTTTCATCTGTTCGGCCATACTCTTTCTGATGTATTCCGGGACCCTTCATACCGGATTTGTCATCCGCCGGCCTCTTGGGGTGGGAGCATCCTTCGATTATGCTTTTATTCTTCCTCTTCTCATCTTTTTTGCCAGCTTGCTGTGCATAAAAGATGCTCTTAATATCATCTACGATTTCAGCGCTCGGGGTCGAGAGGTCCTGGTTTTCCTGGCTGTCAAGCTCTCCGCGGTACTGTCGCTCCTCTTGCTGGGCGGAATACTCTTCATAATAATCTATAAAGGAATTGGGGTCATAAGCTGGGATTTTTTGACCGCACCCCACAGGCGCCTGGGCCAGGCGGGCGGGATTAGCACCGCTATATTGGGCTCTTTATGGATGGTTTTGGGTGCTATGATCATATCTTCACCCCTGGGTATCGGTGCGGCTATCTATCTTCATGAATACTCCAAGAGCCAGAGGCTTAACCGTCTCATCACTATCGCCGTGAGCTGTCTCAACGGCGTTCCTTCGGTGGTCTTCGGACTCTTCGGGCTGGCCTTCTTGGTGACATACTTCGGTGTATCTCTCTTATCCGGATCGATAATCCTGGGGCTCATAAATATCCCAACTATAATCCTGACCTGCCAGGAAGCCCTAAAGAGCGTCCCCAACTCTCTGCGGGAGGGAAGCATGGCTTTGGGGGCAACTAAATGGCAGACGATCAGAAAGGTGGTCTTGCCCTCGGCCATGCCCGGCATACTTACGGGCGTGATCATTGGGGTGGCCAAGGCCTCTGGAGAGACGGCGCCCATCATGTGGACGGCAGTGACCTTTACAGCTACGCCTGTGCAGATGATTTACGGCGTGATCCCCAATGTATTTCAGCCTGTCAATAATCTGGATTACCATTTATTGAATCTGATCTACTTCCTGGGGGCATGGGATGTGGAGGCCAGGGCCTGGGGTACAGCTCTGGTGCTCATTGCCTTGGTGCTGGGCACCAATATGCTGGCCATAGTAGTAAGAAATCACTATAGAAAGAAGATATCCTGGTAGGCCCGCTGGTTCCTGGCACCGCATTAGCCGGCGAAGAAAACGTCTCGCTCAGGTTCAATTAACTTATTCGAATGTTTGAATTATCCATTCTCGGATCTCGTCTCTAGCTCGCCGGAAGAGCTTGAGCTGCTCTTCCTTCGAGCCGCTGGACTGTGCAGGGTCCTCAAAGCTTCTGTGAATGACTTCTCTTGCTTTGGGTGATTTGGATGGAAGCTCAAGGCGCGTGCTACAGATCGGGCAGGCCTGTTTTGCTCTGTCGCAGACCGTGACTGCCATGTCAAATATTGTATCATAAGAATCTTCTGCTGATTTGGAATACTAACCAGATATGTCGATACCGATTTCCTTCATGACCAACACAGCGCGAGGATCGACAAAAGTCGGCTCAGTGCCGGCACTGTGTGCATTATATCTTTCACCATAAATTGCTCTCAAGAGTCCTTCAGCCATCTGCGAGCGAGCTGAGTTATGAGTGCACAGAAAGAGAACTTCCTTCTTGCCCTGGGTTTTTGTGCTCATTATCATCCTGCCATTCTGTGCATAATTATTAGCATTTTGGTAGTTCTTGCATACGGGAGCAAGATAACATGGCGCTGCAACGATACTGAATATAAGCTGCATTTAACTCTATTGTTTTTTGGATTTGATATCATGTCTATTGCAGATATATATTCTATTTTGAAAAATTTTCTAAATAAGGTATGTGAATCATGTTTCTTTGATATTTCATAATAGGAAATTGAGGTGATCTGATTGGCAATAGGAATTACCATGCTTAAGGTCTTGCCGGGAATGGAGCATAGAGTCTATCATGCGTTAAGGTGCAAAGAAGGCATCTTGTACATATGCGCTGTTTTTGGCGAGTACGATTTCATGCTGGTGTTGCAGGCAGAGGGCTTGAATGGGCTCAGAGGTCTGATCGACGGCATCGATGATACCAAGGATGTTATCGCGACTCAAATGATACTGGTGAACTACCAAAATGAAATGTCTGTCCAAGCTTGCTGATGGACTCATTTTGGCAGTTTTTTTTTTGGCTATGCAGCAACCATCGCATAAAAGCAGATTGTAGGCGTTCTTTATGATTGAATTATTAGAACACAAATGCTGTTATGCGATCGCTTAGTCCTCTAAAACGGCATTTTGCAGGTTGATCGAAAGCTCGGCGATATTTATTATGAGATCGAGCATACGTTCCATGCTGTCGGCCACAACCAGTCTGATCGGCATTTCGTCATCGCCCTTTTCCCAGAGGAGGCTGGTCATAATTATTGATTGCTTCTTCATCTCTTTAGTTTTGTCAATAAGATGGTTGGCCTTATGATTGTCCGGTTTGAGAAGCACGGATATGGAATCGTCAATTAAGGTCGTGATGATAGAGTTCAGCCTGTAGATTTCATCAGTCATCTCTCTGGGATGCTCGTTATCATTCTGCGTGGATATCTCGGCGATCTTTGAAGCATGATCTGCCATGCGCTCCAGGTTTGTGGCTGCTTGCATGTAATTAAAGGAACTGATGGGGCTTTGTGTCTCCTGCTTTATGGAAACTGATCTAAGGATATCATTGAATTGACGGGCTATAAGCAGATTTAGGCGATCCACATCATTATCTCTTTGAATGACATCTATTGCTAACTCTTTATCTCCTTTTATGAGGGAGGATAGGGCGTCCTGGATCATAGATCTGGTAATATTCTTCATTCTTTTCAGAGCGCGATCTGCCGGTAGTTCCTCCTCGCTGAGGAGGTTATGTATAGCCACTTTATTGATAATTTCTTCCAGGATCTCCGGTCCAATGAGTTTGTTTACAATAGTGTGCAGATCTCTTTTTTGTATTGCGGTCAGTTGATGGGACGATATCTCGACTGTCTTGTAGCCTGCGAGATAGCAGGCAATCACGTCTCGAATCAAAGGTGCTCCGCATTTGCTTCCTATGTCCAGCTTCACTATCTGGTCCGGTTCAGATTTACCACTGGATAATAATAGATCCCCTTTATGGTTTTGCGAAATAAATAATAACGAACCGTTGATAATCGCATTTTCGTTTGCCCATTTTTTTGGGAGGGAGACTATCAAAGTCGACTTTCCTGTCTTCTGAACTTTTCTCGTTTCCATTTTGATGCACCTATCATTAATGGGCGTGAATGCCGAGCACTTGCTCCATTTCATATAGTCGGGAGCTCTCTCTTCTTATGTAAAGTGCGGCAGGCAGTCCAGAGTTGGCAATTTTTTTCGTAGCAGTAAGAGCGGCGCGATATATTCGGGGAAAATCCCTAAGCGAATTGCTCGCCAGGATGGCTATGAACCTGTCCAGATGGCTTATTCCTGTGGTGATCTTCATGCTTTTTTGCATCATATCCTGGCTGGATATCAGATCCAACCAAATATTCATCTCCTGCATGAGGTCCTGCTTCGTCAGATCTCTTACCACAATGTATGATTTTCCTCGGCAGATGTTGTTGTAGTATTCTCTAAAGTTTCTTCCTCTGGAAAGAGTATAGGCCTGCCCAATCCTTCCTGAATGTGTATCCGTGGATGCTATCAGTCCTTTGCCATACCTTCCGGCTAATTCCATAATAATCTCGTTTTTTCTCCTGACGCGATGCATATTGTACTCAATGACTGGAAATAGCTTGATCAGATTCGGTATGATGGCTAGATTGGGTCTTTCTCCCGGCTCGAACCAGAGCGGGTGGTTGTAAACAAAGGGCAGTCTTTCTTTATTAAGGAAATGCAGGACGCTGTGCAGGTCTTCAGATGCGGCAGTCTCTCTAAGTTTTTTAAATTGATCATTATCTAGGTCATAAACATTGATATGGATGGTATGTCCTACTGTTTTCATATCCCTGATCTTTATCTCTACGCCTCTGATCAATCCTTCCATCTCGTGGCCTAAAACGTCATATGCAGCCATAGTGTCGTGATCTGTAAATGTTACATAGTCCATTCCATTCTCTTTAGCCATTTGATATAATCTGGTTGGGTGTAGAGATCTAACCGAAATGACGTCTGGGGAGAAAAGAGAATGCACGTGGAGATCTGCCGCCTGCCAACCATGTTTGCGAAAGACTTCGGCATCCTTAAAGGAGAGGATCTTCGTAGCTGCATTGTTATCCTTCATAGTGGGAAATAACCGTTGCATCAATTATATATTTTGCGTATTTAAACTATATAGGTATATATTGCATTCGATTTCTATTGGTTTGTGGCTATATTAGATCCTAAACTAAAAAATTTAGTTAATGGCAATGCTATCAAATTTTACCATTTTCAATAATTGCAATAAGTGAACGCTCACGGAAAATTTAATCCCTTGAGGTCGCATATTAAATACGTCCTTGGGGGGCAGGCGAGGAAGGGCTTTGTCACATCAAATTGTTTCATTAACAGGGAGCAAATTCCTGTTCCTTTCTCTCTGCAAAGTTCTTCATTACTTGGTTTAGCAGATCATGAATCTTTGGCACATCATCGTTTCTAAGGTCGCGAATCATCAGCGGCAAGGCAAACATCACTGCGACATCCAGTTGCATTGTGTTAATTGGATTGCAGTTATGCAATGTCATTTGTGCATTTTTCCTGACAATCTCAATGCAGCTACCCATTATCTTTATCTCATCTCTGCCTTCTTCGGATGTCTTGTCGTTGCAGTTCATCTCCCAGGCGCTCACCATGGAGGTGATCAAATTGGATTTTAATTCCTCTGGGATATTAACGGCCTTCAATAGGTCCAGGATCAAGCCCAGTTTGAGTGATCTAATCTCGCCGATCCTGGTCATTAGACCTTTTCTCTCTAAAATTGCCTCGTAGTACCCCAGAAGGCCAAGAAGGTTTTCGCCTTTTCGAGAATCTTCGCATCCGATAACTTCAAACATCTCATATCCTCTCATGTCTTAAAGAATGCCTATTAATAAATAATATTGTATCCTATTCAAATCTGTTGTACTTTCCTGAAGATAAAGCGGTTGACACTAACTGCACTCATTTGAGTTCGTCCATATATCTCTTCGCCCATTAAAATATATATCTCAATTTCGTGAATATATTCTATATATTATTGATTGATGCCGGCGATGTCTTCGATGGAGGTAGAATGACACCCCCAGCATCAACGAACTGTTTTTATCATCAAAAAAAATTGGGAATTAAGCCTTAGTAGACTCTTGGGAACTGGGCCTGGTTTGGTGCCTTGAAGCAGGAGCAGTCGAAGACGCCCTTGGATGATTTAAGTTTCGCGTCTCCGATATAGCTCGCAGGCATGGTAAGGTAGCCTCCTGAGCAGCAGGGCAGCCAGTCGTCACTTGAGGTCTTCTTGTAATAGGGCACTTCAAGTGTCATGTTCTTCTCTATATGAGAGGTTCCCCAGTAGTCCTCATCGATTTCAATAGAGGGATTCTTCATTGCACTGCTGAGCATGCCAGGTCCCAATCCTTTTAATGAAGTGAAGTCCGACAAGGGAGTCTTCCCGTCATTGGCGAGTTTTCCTGCATAGTCGGTATTGGATTGCAGGACACCGATATGGGCTTTGCCGTCGGTCAAGTCTTCCTTGATCTTCATCTGGGTATATCCTAAGCCCTCCCAAACCGGATCATAGGTATAGTTAAATTTCTCTTTGGCATTGATCTCCAGGTTCTTATCCAGGACATGGGCATACTCAACCTCATGATGCATGCTTGTGCCGGCACGATAATTCTTCACCCAGGTCTTCTCCTTCAGCAGGGAATTGTAGTCCAGCGGGTTTGCAGCAAAGTAGCCGTTTCCAATTGTGATTCTCACGGGTGCATAGGCCATTGAGACATCTTCTTTAAACTGGATGCAGTTTTGACTGAAATCGTTGTAATCAGTGTACAACGGATGGTTCTTTTTATTCAATAGTTGATATATCAGGGTGGACTCGCTATTTAAGGAGCCGCTGCCATGAGCATAATTCTTGATTGCGACATTTCCAGACTTAGCATATAGGTAGGTCATGGAGTAACCATTATTCTGTACACTTTGCTCCATACTGAATGTGGTATTCTTCTCTTCATACGATCCTGGGCCAACTAAAGAGCCTGAAGGTGTGGCCGCCATTGAAATACCAATGAGTGAAACAAAAGCTATTACAAATGCTGTTGTTAACAAGAACTTATCTCTATCACTCTGCTCAAGATAAGCAGCTAGTCTATCTCCTATCCTTTTTATCATCCTACACCACCTTAATCCAACTGATTTCTTTCGCAGAGCGTTCTATGATAAATAAAATGTCTTTATAGAAAACAGGTAATATATTCTATCATTTTCGATTGCTATTGTATATCACATATGATGATATATTGCCTAAATAGTGATCTATTTTCTTTATTTGGCAACCTTTACATATTCAAGCTAAGCCTGGTCGTCGCCTTGGTGAGAATATGAGAAGACTTACGGACTACTGGGCAGAAGATTGCCGATGAAAATGGATTCGTACCGATCTGAGTGGATCTCAGATCCTCTTCTTTCTTTATGCGGATAACCTGCTTGTCATTGTATATACACTATATAGCTAAAATGTATGAAACATAGATACCGGCTGATATATATTTTATATTGGTTAGCTTTATTTATCATTTCTGCCTTCGATTGGCCGGTGAATTTCCAGTGAGAAAATTACTTAGCGCCCTAATAATCGCCTTGATCGTGGGTGCAATCGGCACCTCGACGGTCGTGGGCAAGGAGACAGTTCGTGTCTCTGGATCGACAACGGTATTGCCTCTGGCAGAAGGCGGAGCGGAGGCCTTCAATGGCGAGCAGTCTGAGTTCCAGGTGCTGGTAACAGGGGGCGGCACAGGTGTAGGCATGAAGAATATTGCCGAGGGCAATTCCGATATAGCAATGGCCTCACGCGAGGTTACTGATGAAGAGAAGAGCAATTTCGGCGACAAATTCCAGGAAAACCTGGTGGGCTACGATGGCATCGTCATTGGTGTGAGCAAGCAGATCTATGATGCTGGCGTGACTGCTCTGAGCAAGGACCAGGTTAAAAAGATCTACTCAGGAGAGACTACCAACTGGAAGGATCTGGGCGGCCCGGATTCGGAAATACTGGTCGTAGCCAGAGAGCAGGGCTCCGGAACCAGGGATACCTTCAACGAGGATATCATGGATGATAAGAAGGCAGAGACTCCTGGCGTGAAAACCGTCGCCGGCAGCAATGCCGAGGTCAGGACCGCCCTTACTGGCAGCAATAAGGCCATAGGGTATCTGGGATTCTCCTATGCTGAGGACGGGGCTGTCGGTGCCATCACACTGGACGGCGTCAAGCCAACAGCAGAGACCATCAAGGACGGTAGCTACGAGCTTGCTCGCAAATTGTACTTCTACACCTTTGGCGATGCCTTGCCGGGAGCCCAGGCCTTTATAGATTTCATGATTGGGGCCGATGGTCAGAAGGTTGCCGAGGAGTACGGCTTCGTACCGCTTTAAAAACCAAATATTTTCGTCTCAT
This sequence comes from Methanothrix sp., assembly GCA_028688535.1. Classification (GTDB taxonomy): domain Archaea; phylum Halobacteriota; class Methanosarcinia; order Methanotrichales; family Methanotrichaceae; genus Methanothrix. The sequence continues at coordinate 9,879 of JAQTXY010000003.1, forward strand.
TTTTTTGCCATTATCATTCTTTGCCTCTATTAGCCCTCGTACTGATACTCATCCAATCCATCCGTCGTCATGGTCATCAGGAAGTAGGCCAGACAATCCTTTTGAAAGCTGCTCTCCTCCGGAGGTAAACTTACTCCCGTGATACGGCAGATCTGCTCTGCTTCCTCTATTTCGCCCATCATGCGGCGCAGCCACATAAAGAGCATTATCTGCAGGGCTTGCAACCTCTCCGTCTGTTTGGTTAGGCTCTCTATCTCCTTTTGCACCTGTGGATCGATTCTCTTCTCTTGCAGCATTTTCACAAATTTTGCCGTTCCCAGGCAATCAGAGTAGAAGCTTATTATTTCCTCTGTCTCTGTATCCGCATTGATCATGGGAAATGTCCGGCAGATGCGAGGCCTATGGTTGTAGATTTTGCACATTTTTGCCTGTTGATCCAGAAGGCAGCAGCTTCTCTCCGGCCCTATGCTCTTTAAGATCCTGCATCCCCGATTTTTTCCCGGATCAGGGTCAGTAAACCTGTCCCTGGCCTGGTTTGGGCGGATGCCAAGCGTTCTGGCAATCTCTTGTACATCCGCCTCATCAACCAGCGCATAGCCTTCTCCTCGGCAGCATTCTCCGCAATTCTCGCAGCGGAAGAGGACTTGGGCGGCAATCTGGGGGAAGAGGGTCTGCGGAATTTCCCTGGAAAACCACTGCATAAACGAATCTTTCTCCATTCAATCAAGCTCCTGCCATCGCCCGGTATAAATTCCAGATCCCGGTGGCCACAAAGCTCACGGCCACTGCCCCTAAAATCAGCCCCATGATTCTGGTCATGACCATTATTCCTGTAATTCCCATGGCTCGATCAATGTACTGCGAGAATTTAAGGATGAAGAATGTGGCCAGGAATGTCAGACTGATAGCAAGCAGCACCAAGCTTTTTTTTGCCAGGCTGTCTGCTGCACCCATTAAAACCACCACGGTGGTTATCGCTCCCGGTCCCGTGAGCAGCGGTATGGCCAGGGGAAATATGGAGACATCCTCTCGCGAATTGGCATCCATCAGCTCCGCCTCAGTGACCTTGTTTTGCCGGCGAACGCCCCGCAGCATATCTATGGCTACCAGAAAGAGCAGTATACCTCCAGCCACGCGCAAGCTGTCCACGGTGATGCCGAAGATGCGTAGAACTGCGTCCCCTGCCAGGGAGAAGAGAATGGCAATGGCAAAGGCAACCAGAGTTGTACGCCTGTAGATATGTGTCCTTTCTTTTGAGTTCAGGCTGCTGGTGAGGGTGACATAAACCAGGGTGGCTTCGACTGGATTGACTATAACGAATATGGTAGTGAAAGCATATACGAAGTGGATCAACAATTCGCTTATTTCCATTTTTGTATCCTTTTGGCTGTGTTATCCTCTTATGGCCATTGCTTATCAGGCTTATGAAGGAATGGAATTTTATACCGTGAGGTTTATATGATGAGTATGCCCGACAAGCCGCTAAAAATTCTTATCTCAATGATTGTATTAATCCTGTTGGCCAATTGCGCGAATGCAGTCGTCGTTGTTATGCCGGGTGAGCGAATCCAGGTGGCCATAGATGCCGCACAGTCAGGTGAGACTATTGAGGTCTCCGGCGGCACCTACCAGGAGAGTCTGGTTATCGACCGATCGCTCATTCTCAAAGGCAATGGCTCCGGGGTGGATCTGCCTCGCGTGGAATCGGAAAACGGCCCGGCTATAACCATCAAGGCAAATGGAGTTGTTGTAGAAAGCCTGTGGGTTAAGAGTGCAAGCGGCTGGACGGAAGATGCGGGCATATTGGTGCTCTCCAATGATAATATCATTAGAAACAATATGGCCAGCGGCAGCGGCAATGTGGGCATTTTCTTTTTGAAATGCAGCAATAACACAGTCTTTGGCAATGTCGTTCAGGGAAACGGCAACGAGGGGCTATTGCTTGAGAACAGCAGTCGAAATTTGCTGGAACGAAATGAGATACGCGATAACCGCTACGGCTGCAAGCTGGTAGGCAGCCAGGAAAATCGCCTTATAGGAAATACCTTCCTGCAAAACAGAATTGATGCTATAAATTTGCAGGAAAGTCACGGCAATCTAATAGACGGAAATAATGCAGCAGGAAGCGAGAGTGCACTGACTATCGATAGCAGCCGCGACAACATTGTGCAGAGGAACAATTTTGTAGGAAACGAGAAAGGAATCTATCTCTCCTACCTTGAAACTGGCAAAGATATGCAGTCCAAGGGAAAGGGCGTGGTCATATCCTATAACAGCATGCCTTCTTCAGAGATGGTCTCCACCAATAATTCCATTTATTTGAATACTCTCTCCAACAAGAAGAATGCCCGCGATGATAGCCTCAACAACTGGGATAACGGAAAGCTCGGCAATAACTACAGCGATTTCAATGATCCAGAGGAAGGCTGCAAGGGCATCACGATTTGTGACCAGGAGATGTCCGTCTCCGGTGGGCCCAGCGTGGACCGCTACCCTCAAGCTTCTCCTGTACCCATCCCGGGTCGATTCACGGGCGCGGGAGGGGCAGCTATGCAGTTTTCCGCCAAGAGCTATCTTCCTGGCAGCAGGATGGATCTGAACTTCACAGCACCAGTAGGCCAGGAGGTATGGGTAAGGCAGATTGTACCCGCTGCCTCGGGCCGGAATGATTCGCAAGAAGATCTCTATTTAGGGCAGAATATCTCTGGGAATGCCTGGCTTACTGCTCCCTTAGAGGTGGGCACTTATCAGCTGGACATGATCGATCAGAACGGCACAAAGGTTCTGTCTGTGCCCTTCAGCGTGGCAATACCCAGCATCTCTGCGACTCCCGCATCAGTTTATACCTGTGAGAAGATCATAGTCACCTTCCAGGGGGCGTTCGGCCAGAAAGATGACTGGATAGGCATGTATCGGGAAGGTTCCTCAGATGCCACTATGCGGCAGACATTGGGCAGCCGGGATAAGGGAAATGTCACATTCTCAGCTTCCGATGCAGGCAGCTACCTATTCAAGATGTTTGCAAGCGGGGCAAATCTCCCTCTGGCCTCAAGCAATCTGGTTGAGGTGAAAGCGAACGCCGGCCATAAGGTGATTGCCGAGCCTTCACGGGTAGCTCCGGGTGGTTTGGTTACGATCACCTTCTGGGGCGCGGCCCCTGCCAGTGTGATCGGCATGTATGGCATGACCCGGCCGGACAGGTTCGATCTGGGGAAGGTATCTACTGGAGGGCGAAGCTGCGGCACCATGGTCAGGAGGCTTCCTGCCGAGCCGGGCCAGTACGACTTCCGCCTCTTCCAGGATGGCATCAATCGGCCACTTCTGGCTCAGAGCAATGTGGTGACGGTGGCTTAGGCAAGAAGGGATTCTTGGCGATCTTTGCCACAAGGATTATGGCTTTAAGGCAAGAGCGCGAACCAATGGCTATGGATCTAGAGACCAAGGCCCTTCTCCTCTCTGTGGGAACTGTGCAGCTGGCCGGTACCCATGCGGGCGGGCGCGCTTCCACCGCGGGACCTGGAGCCGGGGGCCAGTCCGTCTTTTTCCAGTCCGGCTCTCATCTGGTACGCCTCTCGGTAGCGGAGAGCTCGCCGCTGCGTCTGGAGGGTCGCGAGGAGGGCGTAGCTATTATCAAGGACGGCTGGGAGATCGCCAGCGGGAGGCTGGCGCAGCCGCTCTTGCATTGCCCTGAACAGGCCTACATCACTGTCTCGGAGCGCTGCATCTTTGACTGCAAATTCTGCGCTGTGCCCAAATTAAACGGCGGCATAAAGTCCAGGGATACGGTCTTGCAGATGGTGGAGGAGGCGGCCAGAACGGGCGATTTGAGGGCCATCTCTCTGACCAGCGGCGTGGAGGTCTCCCCTCAAGAGGAAGCCGAGCGGGTAGCTGGAATAGTGGCGGACCTCAAGCGCTTTGGCGTCCCGGTGGGTGTCTCCATCAGCCCCTTTCCCGGTGTAAACCGGATCCTCAAAGATGCCGGGGCGGATGAGGTCAAGTACAACCTGGAGTGCGTCGATCGTCATCTGTTTTGGCAGGTCTGCCCGGGCATATCCTATCAGGAGATCATGGACGCCCTGCAGGAAGCGGTGGGCGTTTTCGGCAAAAACCATGTGTTTACTAATATCATCGTTGGCCTGGGTGAGACAGATGAGACCTTGCGCCGCAGCATCGATGAGCTAACAGAGATGGGGGTTATCCCTGTCTTGCGGGCCGTTTTCCCTCATCCTCTACGGGCGGGAGAGGTACCGATGGAGAGGCCCTCGGCAGAAAGGCTGCTGGAGATGGCGCGCTACCTGAAGAAGGCGCTGGAGAAGAACGGCCTGGACGGGAGCGCGGCTCTTACGGGCTGCTATCGCTGCACGGGCTGCGATCTGACGCCGGGTCGGGATCTATAGGTAAAAGGGCGCTCAGAACTCAATATCCTCATCATGATAGTCAGACAGGCCAGATCATCATTGCGCCGAAGGTTGATTGGCTGCAAGGGTAAAAATGTAGCTGCCCCGGTTATTCTGACGATGCCCAAATGGAAGTATAATCAAATTACAATCGACGAATAAAACTACAAAAATAAACAATCGGGGACAATAATCCCCGAGAATGCCCTAAATGGATTTAAGTTCGGCAGCTGCCATCTCTCAGAGGGCCTGATCCGTCTTGTGGCCCTTGGGCTTTACCATTCTGGCCGTTTCCGTTCTGATTGCCGGTCCCATCCTGAGCTCCATTTAGTTTGCAGTTTTGTCCCTGGCATGCTCCTGCCTGGCAGTTTTCTTGACTGCAGGTGCCCTGATTCTCACAGCCATTGATGCAATTTTCATTGCTGCATCCAGCGCTCGCTGATGGGCCATTTCCATTTTGTGCCGCCAGTGCAAAACCGGCCAGCAGGCATAATGCTGCCAGCGAAACGAACAATTTCATGTATCTCATTTTACTAACCTCCACCAATGTTTTCCTTACAATTCAGTTCATCGTGAAGATCGGTCCAATGGAGCCGCTCTCACAAAGACTAATCTTCCTGAACGATATTTAATCTTTACGGCATATGCCGAAGATAAATATGGTTCTAAATCCTGTGTAATTCGGTTTTAACGTTCCATTTTCGACAATTGACTTTATTATGGTTTAAAATTGGCTAATATTTGCTTTACAAGCGTTTTCACATAATAATATATATTCGCGGCACAACAGTGTAGCATAGAATTATGGAGGGATGATAACGATGAGAAAATTAGTGCTAATGCTTTTAGCTCTATTCGCGATCAGCGGCCTATCGTTTGCCGCAGGTCCACAGGGTGTCCATGAGCCTGGAACCGGAATTGTCAGCCCGGAGACGAAGGAATCCGCACAGGGTACCGGCCAGGGCATAATGGCAGCCAGCCAGGAGAACAACACAATGGCTTCGCAAGGCATCCATGAGCCCGGAACTGGTCTCGCCAACCCTGAGCTAAAAGAAGCTGCGCAAGGATCCGGACAGGGCTTGGAGGCAAAAGCGGAAAACACCCAGAATGAATCCGCTGCCAGCGCCCCCCAAACCCAGCCAGGATTTGAAGCCGCTCTGGCCATGTTTGGCATCATTGTCGCATCATTCGGGCTGCTCTGCAGAAGACATTAGTCCTGTAAAACCCATTAATCTTTTTTAGCCTCTGTTTGATCATCCTTTTCTTCTGCAAAGGAGACGAAAGAAATTAATGCCGCCCTGACATCCATTACTATACTTCTATGAAAATAGCTCTCTTGCAGCTTAATCCCACCGTAGGAGATCTCCCGGGCAACAGAGATCTCATCGCCAGCGCCGCCCGCCGCGCATCAGATGTCGACTTAGCTGTCACCTCCGAGCTGGCACTGCTCGGCTATCCGCCTCGCGACCTGCTCCTCAATGCTGATTTTATTGAGCGCAGTTGGTCTGCTCTGCGCGAGCTGGCCCAAGAACTGTCCGATCTGCCCCCTATACTGGTAGGCCTGGCCGAGCCCAATCAGGATGAGGTGGGCCGTCCTCTCTTCAACTCAGCCGCGCTGCTTCGCCACGGCAGGGTAGAGAGGACCTTTAAAAAGACGCTGCTTCCCACTTACGATGTCTTTGATGAGGACCGCTACTTTGAGCCGGCAGCAGAGCCGCAGATCCTGGTGCTTCAGAATGCAATCCTGGGCATCTCCATCTGCGAGGATATCTGGAACGATCGTGACTTTTGGAAGCGCCGTCGCTATCGCACCGATCCCGTGCAGGAGCTGGTGGCAGCGGGAGCCCAGGCTGTGATCAACCTTTCGGCGTCTCCCTTCACCGCCGGCAAGCAAAGACACCGCGAGGCCATGCTGACAGACCTTGCCAAAAAGCATCGGATTCCTTTCTTCTATGTCAATCAGGTGGGAGGCAACGACGATCTGGTCTTCGATGGACGAAGCTGTGTCTTCGATGGAAAGGGTCGCCTGGTGGCCCGTGCAAAGGGCTTTGAGGAGGATTTAATAATTGCTGACCTTGCCGGCGCGGCAGGGACGATCGCCAGGGACGATTTTACACCGGAGTCAGAGATCTGGCGGGCTCTTGTCCTGGGCACACGCGACTACGTCCACAAGTGCGGTTTTTCCGGTGTCCTGCTGGGTCTTTCCGGTGGCATAGACTCCAGTCTTGTCGCGGCCATAGCCGCTTTTGCCTTGGGCCCGCAAAACGTCCTGGGAGTACTCATGCCATCTCCCTATACCAGCCATCCGAGCGTACAGGACGCAAGCGAATTGGCGCAAAAACTGGGGATAAAGACGATTACTATGAGCATCACCGATATCATGAAGTCCTATGACCGAGAGCTTGCCAGGCCCTTCCTGGGTCAGCCGAAGGATGTGACTGAGGAGAATATCCAGGCACGCATCCGGGGTAACCTTCTCATGGCTCTCTCCAACAAGTTTGGCCTGCTGCTTCTCACCACCGGAAACAAGTCCGAGCTGGCCGTGGGCTACTGTACCATCTACGGAGACATGTCCGGGGGTCTGGCCGTCATCTCCGATGTTCCCAAGACCGCCGTTTACCGGCTGGCAAAATGGCTCAATGCCCAGGGCTGTGAAGTCATTCCGACGGCGGTCCTGCACAAAGCGCCCACCGCAGAGCTTCGCTTTGATCAGACTGACCAGGACAGCCTGCCCCCCTATGGGGTGCTGGATGATATTTTGGAGAGATACCTCGAGCTGCATCAGTCAAAAGAGGAGCTTCTCGCCCTGGGCTTTGAAGAAGCAGTGGTGGAAAAAGTTCTGCGTCTGGTTAAGAATGCCGAATTTAAAAGGAGGCAGGCTGCTCCGGGGCTGAAGGTGACGGACCGGGCATTTGGCAGCGGCTGGAGGATGCCAGTGGCTAGCCGGGCCTGGTAACTGGAAGGCCCTACAAGTTAAATAGATTCAGGCTAATGAATGGTCTTGATATGAAGGGCAGCGACAGGTGGGGTGGAATGGCGCACGGGAAGGCAGTAGTTTCAATGGTTCTTGTAGCTGCCTTTCTCGTTATGTCGGCTCATGCTCAGCAATCTGATTCATCCATTGGGCAGAGTCTGGTTCTTAATGTCTACCTTGATAACGCCGGCAAAGCTCTGATCACGGGTTATGCCGAAGACGTTAGTGGTCTTGCATTTCTTGCCGATTCACAATTTCGTTTCGAGAATGATTCTCATCAGCTCTATGCCCTCACGGACAGATTAACGGCAAAGTCAGGCGATCTCTGGACTTTGAGCTTTGATGCCAACGGCAACTTCAATGATTATCGGGTTACCTTCTATCTGCCTAGCGAGACAAGCCTGGGGGAGATCAACGCCTCGCAGGGTCTAGGATATCTGCTCTCCGCTTCCAACGAGTCCCTGGTGGCGGATATACAGGGATATGAGGTATCCAACCCCCTTATCACCATTCACTACCGCCAGCTCCTTGCAGCCAATGGCAGCAGCCTGCCGCCTCTTCCTCCGGCCTATCCCAGCGAGGGCGCGGCATTAGTCATGCTTCTCATTGCTGCAGCTCTTCTGATCGCGGGTTTTGGCCTTGCCATATTCTTGCAGAGAAAGAAGCACGGCTTATTAGCAAGCCCAATTGCCAGCCCAATCGGTAATCGGGTGGAGGAAACGATTGCATCATCTTCCGTCGCGCAGGATCCAGAGGCATCCACTTCTCCAGAAGATGATGGTGTTCTTCTTTCCGGGGCATCAGAAGAAATCATCGCGAATGAGCCGGACCACATAGAGTCATCACCATCTCCTGCATCCGATGAGTCCCATATTCAGGCTGAGGTCTCCCAGGCAGAGATCTCCCTTTCATCCGCAAATGGGTCCACGAAAAAAACTGTTGTGGTCAGCTCCGAGATGGAAGCGGTCATGCAGACGCTCACCGCTAGAGAGCGAGCTGTGATGAGCACATTGATTGAACATGGGGGCAGAATGACTCAGGCGGATATCCGATATGAGACCGGAACGCCTAAATCGTCCTTAACCGGAATTTTGATATCTTTAGAGCGCAGAAAACTCGTAAGCAAAAAGGAATGGGGTCGAACCAACATAATCGAACTTTCTGATTGGTTCTTATCAAAAAAGGAACATTCTTGAACAATCTTTCGGGTGGACCGCAGATGGGTTGCCGTCATTTCAGATCGTTCGTTCGGCACTTACCTTTTCTATCGTTCCTGTGTATGTTGATTATTTGCGAATTCGAGGTTTGATTACAGATGAAATTTGCGAAAATATCGGGAAGCTTCACTCTGATCGCTCTAGGACGCCATATTAAGGCTTGATCCGATCAGGCTTTAATGGCGCCGGGGATCGCGTCCGTTTCCATTTGCGTAATTGAAGAGCGCGTTCCCTTCTCTGGGATGATTTGCCCTGGAAATAATCTTATAACCAATGAATTACGAATACCGGGAAAGCCGTTGGGCCATTTGGCAGGCGAATCTTGATGATGAATATTTGCAGAAAAATCTTATGCATGGGGCTAGCGAGTTTGCTCTTTATCGGTTTATCCAGCATATCTCTAGCTGAGCTCAATGATAACCGTGACATGGATGTGCCTTGTGAGGGGATGTGTCTTCAGGATAGGGAGATGATGCCACCCCAAAATGCGGGCTTTCCCATGGGCGTTCCTGTGGAGGTTCTGTTTAGTGGCCATGGTTTTGCTTTAGTGGACAACGAATCTCATATCCTCCGGCTGAAGGTTGAGTCGATCATGCCTTTAGAGCCAGGTCAGATCCAAGGTCTTCTGGCCTCCAACAAGAGCCTGGAGGAGATCAGAGATGACATCCGGGCAAAAGAGGGCGAGACGACCAATCGCGGCAGCATGATCCTTGATCGCAGCATCTATCCCCTCATCAACATAGTTATATCTGCCTTTGGCAATAATTCGACCTCTCTGAAGGCCGATCTGGCTGATTCGGGTCTATTATCCAATGCCAATGATACCCAGATATTGGGCCGCATCTCTGTGATCATTGCTCCCTCCGATGGGGGCATGATCGGAAAGGGCGAGCTTCGTATCGAGCAGGGCTTGCCTGCAGCCAGGTACTCTCTCTTAATCGACATGGAGCCATCCCGGCATGGCCAGGAAAAAATGATGAGGAGATGAGTCGATAGCTTCCTATAATCACGATAATGCGGTGGTGCTTTGATGGCCTTCCAGAAGGCGGCGAGCCTGGCTGTGGCACTGCTTCTCCTCTTTTCGCCAGCGGCCCTGAGCCAGGGTGGGCAGCTCTTTTTGAATGTCTATGTGAACGGCACCCCTGGAAAAGCGCTGGTTGTGGGCAATGTAGATGATATATCCGGCCTGGCCTTCCTGAACACCCCAGGCAAAATTTACGAGGATAACGGCCAGCTTTACGCGGTCTGCGATTCACTGGTCGAGAAAGACGGGAACGACTGGAAGCTGTCGTTTCCCGCCAGCGGCTATTATGATGAGTATCATGCCGTCTTCTTCGTCTCGGGAGGTTTTGCTTTCCAGGAGATCAACTGCACAAAGGGACTGGATATCCTCTCCAGCACCCACAACGGCTCAATAGTTCTGGATGTGCAGGGATATGGCCTGACTGACCCTGCAGTCTCTTTTCGCTACGCGGCTTCCTGAGCTGCAAAGCATCACGATTTTTAAGATAAATTATGAGCCAAGCATAGCTTATCTCAAATAGTTTCAATAAATGCCAAACATTCTTTGAGACACATGGACGCTTTTGGCATGAATATGATCTGGGCGGTGATAAGGCCAGAGGTTGTAGATAGGGTTGTTAAAGCCCTTGGGGCCGGAGGCTTTTCTGCCATGACCCGATTCGATGTCTATGGAAGGGGCAAGCAGAAGGGCATTGTCGTAGGTGGAGAGAATTACGACATGCCAAAGACAGTCCTCATGCTGGTGGTAGAGTCGAGCAATGTTGCTGCGGTCGTGAAGACCATTGAGGACAATGCCCGCACCGGGAGCATAGGTGACGGCCGGATCTTTGTGGCGCCGATTGCAGAGGCACATACCATCCGGACGGGAGAGCTGGGGTTGTGACTATCCTATTCTCATGCCCACGTCACCGGCACATCGTCCGTCCTGTAGCCTGGTCGCACCTTTGACTCCTCCAGCGGCGTCCTCGCTCCGCTTTTTAGCATGATCAGACCGGTGTAGGCGATCATGCTGCCGTTGTCTCCCATGAATTTTCGCGGCGGCAAAAAGAACCTGGCGCCCCTCTCTTCGCACATGATGCTCAGCATCTCGCCCAGGCGCTTGTTGGCACCCACGCCTCCCACCAGCATGGCCTCCTTCTTCTCGGCATGAGCCATGGCCCGCTCCGTGACCTCCACCAGCATGGCGAAGGCCGTCTCCTGGAGGCTGTAGCAGACATCAAACAGATCATACTTCTTAGCAGCCTGGGTGGCTGCGGTAGACAGGCCTGAGAAGGAGAGGTCCATGCCCTTCACAGTGTAGGGCAGGGGGATGTACTCTTTGGCTTCGCGGGCCAGCTCCTCCACCTTGGGTCCGCCAGGATGGGCAAGTCCCACCGAGCGGGCGAACTTGTCTATGGCATTTCCCACGCTGATGTCCAGGGTCTCGCCGAAGATGCGGTAGCGGCCCTGGCGCAGCGCCAGCACCTGCGAGTTGGCCCCGCTCACGTAAATCACCGCAGGATCGCGGGCGCCGGATTGCCATTTGCCCACTTCGATGTGCGCCACGCAGTGGTTGACGCCCAGGAGCGGCACGCCTAATCGAAGGGAGAGGGTGCGCGCCGCAGTAGCTACAGTGCGCAGGCACGGCCCCAGTCCCGGGCCCTGGGAGAAGGCGATGGCATCTATCAACAAGCTCTGCTGGCGAGAGAAAGCCAGCACCTCGCCCACCACTTTGGCCATGTACTGGGCATGATGCTGA
>JAQTXY010000195.1 GCA_028688535.1 Methanothrix sp.
GACTGCACCCTCTCCATAGACGGAGTTCTCTATGCCCAGATGGTGCGAATGTGATGCAAGCCATATGTCATCGCTGCGGCCTGCCCACGGTGGAAGGGCTTTGCCCTCAATGCACTCTGGAGATGACGAAGCTGGTCAGCTGCTCAGATCTGGTGGAGGTGGTCATCTGTTCTGTTTGCGGCTCCCGGCAGATAAAAGGCAGGTGGCAGCTTCCAGACAATAGCTCAGTGGAGGAGCTGGCCCATCAGGCGGCATTAGATGCGCTAAGCCTTCATAAAGAGCTGGCAGAGCCTCATATTGAGCTTGACCTAAGAAAAGTAGGAGCTACTCGATTTATTGCATATATCAATATCGATGGCAGTTTCAGAGGCCAGAGCGTAAGCGAGCAGTGCGAGATTCCCATCCGCATTAAACTTATGGCCTGCGATCGATGCAGTCGCATGGCTGGCAAATATTTCCAGTCCACAGTCCAGCTGCGCGGAAATGCCGTCCGATCCATGACGAAGAGGGAGATTGAAGAGTGCAAGAAGACTGCCCAGGATATGGCCGATTCCGGGTATCATGGTGGGGATCACCTGTCCTTTATCCAGGAGATGAAGGAGGTCAAGGGAGGTCTGGATATCATCCTGGGATCAACCCAGCTAGGCAGACGCATGGCTCGTGCATTTGTCGAGCGCTATGGGGGCAAGCTACTGGAGACAGCCAAACTAGTAGGCAAGAAGGACTCCCGCGATGTGTTCCGCTCGACCCTGCTGGTCAGATTCCCAAGGCTTAAGCGTGGCGATATTGTCTCCTTCCGAGGATCGCTCTTCTCTGTTGCCGGCTTTGACGGCAAGACGACGCTCATTACCTCTCTCAGAGAAGGCCGCAGGAGTTCTATGAGCGAGGAGAACTCAGAGACAGTAGAGATCCTGGGAAACAAATCCGATGCAAAGGCGGCAATGGTGATATCTGGAGATGAGAATGTGCTGGAGATCATGGATCCTGAGACCTACAAGGCAGCTTTCGCGGCTCGTCCCAGAGATTTACAGGTAGGGCCGGGAGAAGAGGTAAAGGTAGTAAGAACAGCGGACGGATTTATAGTTATATAAAGCCTCTCGCTAAGTGCAAATAAGTTTGCGGATTCTATTCCTACCACAAGGTTCTTAAACTAGTTTCGTACAATTTTAATTGATAGAAGCGCGCATTTGGGCAACAAATCTCATGATAATTAAGCCCTTCGTGGAACGAGGGGCGATGAAATGCCAGCTTGTGAAGATAAAACGGCTCATGTGTGGGCATTTCTATCAGATGCTCCATGATATTGGTAAATGGACACTGAAATAGTTAGATGAACCTCATATTCACCATCATTCACTGCTCACTGCCTGCCTTAATACGGCATGGCAACAATTGCGACAATGAGTCGCGAATTGGCCTCTGGAGGCCGCAGATAGCGTCGGCTCTATGGGTATGGGTGTGACTTTTATCTATCTATTTTAAAATAAGAGGTGTCTTATATGCAAAATGTTGATACAACTAAATATGTCATTTATGCGGATATAACGGCAGAGGGGATAGTGGAGCGGCCGGATGTGGTCGGCGCCATCTTCGGCCAGACTGAAGGCCTTCTGGGGAGCGACCTCGATTTGAGGGATCTCCAAAAAACGGGAAGGTTAGGTAGAATCGATGTCCAGATAACATCCAGCGGTGGAAAGTCCAGCGGCACCATCTCTATTCCTTCCAGCTTCGATAAGGTCGAGACGGCCATATTGGCCGCTGCCCTGGAGACCATAGATCGGGTGGGACCTTGCATCGCTCGCATCTGCGTAAACCGGATCGAAGATGTGCGTGCTGCCAAGAGAAGATATGTCATAGAACGGGCCAAACGCATACTGGTGGAGATGTTCGATGAGAACATCCTGGAGACGGAAGAGATCACCGAGGAGATAAAGCAGTCCGTTCGCGTGGAAGAGATAATTCATCTGGGCAAAGACAGTTTGCCGGCCGGGCCCAATGTACTCGACTCCGATGCCATCTTAGTGGTTGAAGGCCGGGCGGATGTGCTCAATCTGCTGAAGTACGGCATTAAGAACGCTGTAGCCGTAGGCGGAACCAATGTGCCTCCAACCATCGCCGATCTCTGTGCCAAGAAGGTCGTTACTGCTTTCACAGATGGCGACCGTGGGGGAGAGCTGATCATCAAAGAACTTCTCCAGGTTGCAGATATCGATTTTGTGGCCAGGGCCCCGGAGGGAAAGAGCGTAGAGGACATGACCCAAAAAGAGATTGTCCGTGCACTGCGCCAAAAGATTCCCGTAGAACAGGTGCTGGATCAATATAAGATCAAGAGCCAACCCAAGAAACGGCGCGAGATCACCACCAAGAGAAAGAGTCTCATCCGCGAGAAGCCTTTCTGCGTTCGAAATACTGCGGAGAGGGCAGAGGTTATCGCGCCGCGTCGGGTCGTGCCTCGTGAAGTTGTACCCAAATTCGCTGCGGCTCCGGTAGTTGAAGAAGTAATTGCCGCGGCTCCTGAACCTATTCCTGAGCCAGTTCCCGAACCGCAGCCGCAGAGAGAATGGTTCAGACAGCATGTGGATGAACTGGATGGAACTCTATCTGCCAGGATAATGGATCGGAATCAAAATGTCCTCCGGGAAGTGGCAGTAAGAGATCTGGCCAGAGAGCTGAAGGAGACAAATGGAGACGTAAACGGTGTGATCTTCGATGGTGTCGTGACGCAGCGCATCTTAGACATCGCCGCGGATAAGGGCCTGGAATATCTCATTGGCGCTAAGATGGGAAATATCGCTAAGAGCCCTTCCTGCATCAAGGTTTTAACTAAAGAGGCGTAACATTCTCGCCTCTTATCTTTCTCCTTGATATATTTTTGGCATAATTGATGAGGTTATTTCTTATGGAGTTTAAGCAATGCATCGTGATTAGAGAGGATCTGAAGCTCTCCGCGGGAAAGCTGGCAGTGCAGGTGGCTCATGCTGCAGTTATGGCTGTAGAAAGAGCCGAAAAGATAGACAGATCTACCGTCTCAGAATGGAAGGCTGAGGGCCAAAAAAAGGTTGTTCTGAAAGTACCAGGCGTGCCTGACCTCTTCCGACTGAGAGAAGATGCAGAGAGGGCGGGAATAGCTAGCGCTATTGTAGCCGATGCCGGGCTGACCGAGATTCCTGCCGGCACCATAACTGCACTGGGCTTGGGTCCGGCCCATGGAAAGCAGATGGATAAATTGACGGGCAAGCTCAAGCTCGTCTGAAAGAGCCACGGTAAGATGATTTCGGCAAGCAATCGGGACCGGTTCTTGGGCATGGATTATTATATAACTGACAGCCCAGGCTGCGGTGGCATCATCAAGAGCTGTGCTGAGGATTTCCAGGTAACTGAAGTATTCGAGGAGCTGGGATACGAAGGCGGCAGGTACCTGGTTTTGGATGTAGAGAAGACCAACTGGGACACGCATCGCCTCATCCGAGAGATGGCAAGAAAGTTGCGCATCAGCCAGAAGAGATTCGGCTGGGCCGGCACCAAGGACAAGAAGGCGATAACGACCCAGCGCATAAGCATCATGAACTTGGATGAATCTGCTCTTTCCAGAATTAATCTGCCCGACCTGAAGATCAGGATTTTGGGCAAGACGAATCGGGCAGTGGGTCTGGGTGATCTGTTGGGGAATAGTTTTCGCATAACAATCAGGGATATGAGTTGCCCGGACCCAGTCGTCCGTCTGGCCGCCATCACTTCGGAGATAGAGGAATATGGCGGAGTTCCCAACTATTTCGGAATACAGAGGTTTGGGGATCAGAGGCCCGTCACCCATAAAGTTGGTGAAGCCCTGGCAAGAGGCAATATAAAAGAAGCTGCTTTCATCTTTCTGGCCCTGTCTTTTCCTGGCGAGCTGGAGAGTACGAGAGCGGCTAGGGAAAAGCTGTGGGAGACTCGAGACATCCCTGCTGCCTTAAAGGAGTTTCCTGAGTACCTGCACTACGAGCTGGCCATGCTGAACTATCTCGTGGAGCATCCCGGTGATTATGCTCACTCGTTTGATGTTCTTTCCGTCAATTTGAAGCGTCTCTTTGTGCACGCTTACCAATCTTATATTTTCAACAGGATTCTCAGCCGTCGCATGGCTGCGGGAATGTCGCTACAAGAAGCCGTGGTAGGCGATGTGGTCTGCTTTGCTAAAGAAGGTTTGCCGGATATGGATCGAGTGCAAAAGGTCACAATGGAAAACCTGGAGGCCATCGACCGGCTGGCCAAGAGAGGCAGAGCATTTCTCACTCTGCCTTTGATCGGGTTTGAGACCGCATTAGAGGAAGGAGCGCAGGGTGAGATGGAGCGATCAATTCTCCGAGAAGAAGGAATTTTACCTGAGAACTTCACAGTACCGGAAAACCCGGATCTTGGCTCAAGAGGCACAAGGCGCGCGGCTCTATGTCATGTCAAACCGCAAATCAGAGTTCTGGAAAACCGGGCCGAGCTGCAGTTCACCTTGCCCAAAGGAAGCTATGCCACCGTGGTATTGAGAGAGTATATGAAGAGCGCAGATAATATCATGAGTCAATCAAATGATTTAGCTGAGGAATGAGCCTTGCAACTAGAATTAGCTGATCCATACGTTGTGGTCTACAAGCAGATACATGCCGTGGTTGATGATGAGAGCCGATGGGTAGAGCTTATGGAACGCTCCAGTTGCTACGGTGGATCGGCCTGGGCCAGATACCATTACTCCAATGGGCCATTGGTGAAAAGTTCCCGCAATTTGGGTGAATGGTTCCGCTATATGATAAGGCCGGGAAAGCCGATTTGGATCTTGTCTCTTCCAAGAGATCAGCCGGCATCGAGTCGGTAATAGTCGGCAGCAAGGAGG
>JAQTXY010000196.1 GCA_028688535.1 Methanothrix sp.
CGTCTGCCAGGCGGGCCTAGGCTGCCAGGCAAGCGATCGTGCCAGGTGGGCCGGGAGGGGCTGCTGTGCTATCGTCCGGGCATTTTTATCCAGTAAATGCCTAGGCTATCGGCTAGAGTAGCCAGGCGAGCACATGCAGGCTGCGGCCTAGAGGCCAGAGAAGAGAAAGAATTACGGGAAGGTAACTTCAGACTGTACATTATTTCGACTCTGATTCATCGTTTCTGGTCCACAAATCGAGCGATTCATTCATTTGCATTTGTTCAGATATGTCCCGCAGATTCAAGAACATCCTGTGTTGGCTTTTTGTCCAAAATCTAAATCCAATTTTTTCATAGAATGCCACGGCACCATCTTTGGGATCTACTGCCAGGTATCTGCACCCAAGGGGACTCTCCATGGCATAGCCAACAGCAAGCGAAAGAAGATAGCTCCCAATGCCGTAGCCGTGGAGCTTTTTATCTACCGCAAGTCTTGCGATTAGGATACAGGGATATACTGGATATTCACAGTCGTCGATGATCTGACTGGGGTCAAGCTTATCTTTTTTTATCTGGACGGAATCCGCTGCCATGGAAATGAATCCTGCAACACGGTCCCTATAAAAACAGAGATGCGTTTTGCTCAGGAATTCCTTTTGCTCTCGTAATGCATCATTCTTCAAAAAATCGTTTAGCTCAGCATCGCCGGAATCGAAAGGTGAAAGGTCATATCTGGAACTTAGCAATAATATGGAAAGTTCCCTTTCCGGAATTCCTGTCATCAGAATTTATTACGATTAGCCCTGTAAATTCTCTTTGCTTTCCTGAAAAAAGCCAACTGCTCAGAGGTAAAAACTGTGCCATTTTCGTTCTGCAGGAATTCTTCTGCATCAGCACCCTCAAATACCAATCCAAGCTTAGTCGGCCTTGCCATTTTCTGCTCCTCTCTGCTCAATCTTAAATTTATATTAGCTTGTACTCTGTTTTGAGAATAAAGCAATTTCGCTCTGGGCCCAGGCCAGGCAAGGATGCAGGCCTACAAATGCCTGCGGGCCCAAATGATGCGGGTTCTGGAGCAAATGACAAGACCGACAGGCAAGCGCGTGCGGGCGCTCGGGCCTGTGTGGGCTGTCGTCCAGGGGGCCGGGAGCCCGGTCGGACCTAGTTCACGAATTTCATGCGAAGACGGAAAGCCGCGAAGTTCTGATGAGAGAAGGACAATTTTTCCCAGAGCCATCGGGCCGCGCCGGTGGAGTCGTTTCCCGACAACGGCCATCCGGAACGATAGCCGTCGTCCGCCGGGCGGGCCCGGCTGCCTGGCAAGCGCTCGTGTCGGGTGGGCGGGATGGTCTTCATTGCGATCCTTGCAGGGCTGTCGGACATGGGACCGGTCTGTCAGGGCCCGCGCCGCTCGTCTATGGACGGGCTCCCGCATGGGCGCGAGGGCATGCATGTGAGCCGGCTGCTCGCTGGATCGGAAGGGTTTGGAAAAGAGGGATGCAGAAGAGATCAATAGATCAACAAACCTGCCAGGAGTCGTAGCAAACTATGGATCAATTTAAATATGAATCAGATCATTTAGATTTTTATTTTGCCAGATGTACTAACATGCATCTACCCAAAGGAGGGGTCCCTCATTCCTGAAGAGATACAAGAGCAGTACTACGATCTAAATGATAATCAGATGCCCTATGGCGGAGCCACTGATATCCACGGCAAGATCCTCTGGAAAGTCTCCAAAGAAGAGCATGACCAGATGATGGCTCGCATAAAGAAGGCCTTTGGAAAAGAGTAATAGCTATGCTGCGAGCGGCCATTGACGCGGATATTTTCTTCTTCTCCATTAGTCAAAAGAGTGAAAGTCTAACCAAAAGGGATATCAATCCCTATGACATCAAAAGAGTTCAAGACCAAGATTCTGCATCCGCGTGAAGCCCAAGCTATTCTGAAATGAAAACGAAGTTCTCTCGTACCTCAGCATTTCGATCCAGGCGTCTTGTTGCCGGTTCGACGGCACGAATTTCACGCGAAGGCACGAAGCCGCGAAGTTCCGATGAGAGAAGGACAATTTTTTGCCATAGCTATCGGGCCGCGCCGGTGGAGACGTTTCTCGACAAAGGCCATCCTGGGCTAATGCCGCCGTCCGCCAGGCGGGCCTAGGCTGCCAGGCAAGCGCTCGTGTCGGTCGGGCCTGGTGCCAGGCTGAGCCGAGATAGGCAGAATTGCGGGCGCTAGAGCGAGTGCATATGCGCCTATGTGGACCTGGCGCTTATGGGCGCCGTAGGGTGGGTGACGAGCATGAAGGCTCGTCCAATCCAGGAGCCTGACTGGTTGCTCCATCATCGTTTTACTACAGAATTTTATACGGTGAGTTTCTTGCTTCCCAGGCTATTAATGAAGCAAAAAGTTGAGTGGTGCGAAAGTGCGATTCTTCATAGGCTACCCTTAACAAGCCATCTAACCTTTCTAAATTTATATTACGTCCAGCATAATTTCCAAAAGTGTTTCTTAAACCAAACAACAGTATTTTGACCAAATCATGGCCACAACATATCTGCCAGAGATCATTTTCTTGTCTCATTAAGGCTATAATATCATGCATTGATACTTGCTCATCAATATGTGTTACTGACAAGCCAGTTTTTATTTGTTCTATTAATATATCTAAGTTTACCTTAAAAGTGCAACGGTCGATAAATTCAGAGAAACGCATCCCCTTAAAATTGATGCATAGATGCTTTTTATGTGGCTGCGAAAGCCACCTTATGAGCCCAATAGGTAACGCATTTTCTAATAGGATCTGTCTGATTGGTTTCTCAAACTTACCAATTTGCTCTTCATCTCCATATTCAGCCAGGACTTTTTCCAACGCGTTTGAGGAAAGAATTAATGACTCAAGATCGTGAGTATCTGTTGCGAAAAGGTTTTCATTATTTGGATAATTGCCATCGGTTCTCCAAAAATCAGAATCAACTATAGCTAGGACTCCATCGTAGCTTCCTTCTTCAATAATATCTAGAGCATTGATTGCATTTTCTTTGTTATTCGCGGGTATTGTAGTACATAATTCGCCATTAAGCAGTCTTCTATAAATTAGAACATCGGTCTTGCCTTCCACAATTATTATTGTCCAATTATATGAGCTTCGCATCATGCGTATATAATTGGCAACATCATCTGCAGTTTGGAATTCAAGCATTCTTTGGCCCCTTCAATTCCACGGTTAAATCCCATCGATCGTGAATTATTTGAGGTGAATGTGTAGCAATAATCGCATCAAATGTGGATATTTTAGAGATTCTCTGCAAGTCTTTAAGGAATTGCTGTTGCCAAAAAACATGCAACGATAGTTCAGGTTCATCAATGAGGACCAAGGAATTAGGAGGTAATTTAAATAGTAATTCATATAGCATCACCAATTCATGCTGTTCTCCCGAAGATAGACTAGAGGGGGATAGTTTTTCTCCCTGTGCTTCAAATATAAATCCATCCATCTTACTAATTGACATAACCTTATATAGGAATTTTTTATTAATAATATTAGCCAATAGATCAATTTTATTAGTTAAATCCTCAAACACGCTTAACTTGGTTTCAACATCATTTACATAAATCGAAAGAGCACTTGCGTTATGTTCCTCTAGATTCTTGACGTTTTCGAAGCTTATTTCTTCATTTTTATCCAATAATCCAACCGATCTTAACTTAGAGCGCTTTTTTTCTAGCTCGTTTAACTTGATCTTGAGTTCTTCTGAATTCAATTTAGCAGATTCATCTCCTTTAATCAGTCGTATTGGAAAGGTTCTGTCTAAGGATTGAGATAATTCAGCATAGATGGCTAGTTTCATCTGAATTAGATACGCAAGCTCTTCTGAATAATTGAGTACAGAACGTACGAGGAAAGAACGCCTATTATACCTTCGCTTTCTTCGCAGATCATAAAAGGCGAATAGTCTTTGAGTCTCAATAAAGCGCACTTGAATTGATTGCTTTATATTTTTCAACCATTGAGGTTCATCATCTATTTTAATTAAACCTGGTGGGAATTTATCTTTAAACCGATAAATAATTGCCTCCAATGATAATTTTTCACCTGATGGATAATAAATCCAGGTATCTGAGTCAATTTTATCCAACCCAGGGATCTCATTTGCTAAAAAATCGCGAATTTCTGACGGAAAAGCTGAAAGCTTCAATGATTCGAGACGATAAGGTTTAAACTCATTCTCAGCATTTGAATATCTTAGAGATATATCATTCTCTTCCTTATAAATTGGTTTTCCAAATAAATCTGGCTGGGATAATCTATTTACTTGAAGCAGACCACCATCATCAAAATATATTGATAATTTTTTAAATGGTATGCGCCGTAGAGATGCATAGTCAGTATTGAATAGTGAATTTATCATTGATAGTAAAATGGTTTTCCCGAAGCCATTGGGTCCATGAATAATCGTTAACCGATCATCCAAATTCAGTGGCACATTGTGATCAAATATGCCAAAAAGACCCTCGACATTTATTTTTTTTATCCTCATGGTCATCACCTATATATAATTACTCATTATGCATGATATAATTCTAATATATATAATCTTATGTTAGCTAATTTGAAGTCATCTCACATCACCATACGTTAATGTTTCAGGCTTTTAGATAAAGGTGTTTAGGTGAGTTCACCTAAAAATATTGCATGCGGCAATTATTTTCTTGTTTGTACTTCACAAGAATGCCTCCATCATCCATATCATCCCTCATTAATCTTTTCTCATATCTTTTCACAATCCCTCTGCACAATTCCGATATCGCCCGCCATCTTCTCAAATAATTCCTTATATCCTCGCTCTCACCGCAATCTTGGAGGTGAGGCAG
>JAQTXY010000197.1 GCA_028688535.1 Methanothrix sp.
CTCCCAGGCCTGCAGGCACCATGGCACCGGCGAGACCGAGGAAAATAGTGGCATCCTCATCCAGCATGCGCTTCCAGACACTCAGGGATGTGCCAAGCTGGCCTCCCTGAAAGCCCATCTTACCCATATCCTCTACCAGATCGGCAACACCTCTCTGTTTCATGGGTATTGTCGTCCTTATCTTCTCGCCTTTGCAGATAAAATCATGACCGTGACCGTGATCCATTCCATCCCTCGAGATTTCTTCTCATCATCCTCGATCTGGATACGTCTTAAAGATTGTCCATCGCATCAAGCTTTATATACCAAAAAGCACTCCTTAGCAACCTTCGATGGGGATTGGGAAGTTTTCATGGGGAAGGCGAAGTGATATGTGGAAAGCTGAAGATTCTTTGGAGCTCTACGGGATCGAGAATTGGGGCAACGGCTATTTTTCAGTTAATGATTCGGGAAATATTATTATATTGCCCAACAGAGATCGCACGAAGTCAGTCGATATTATAGATCTTATCGAGGAGATCGAAAGATCAAGTGACCTTGAGTTTCCCGTGCTCTTGCGCTTTCCCCAGATCCTGGAGGATAGGATCAATGAGATCACAGGCGCATTTTCAGGCTCCATTGCCGAATTCTCTTACAAAGGCACCTATCAGCCCATATTCCCCATGAAGGTCAATCAGAGAAAAGAGGTAATCGAGTACATCATCAAATATGGAGCCAAACACGGCATCGGCCTGGAGGTGGGCACCAAGGCGGAGCTGCTGGCAGCGTTATCCCTGGGCCTGCCGAGAGAAGCACTCCTCATCTGCAACGGCTACAAGGACGAGGATTATCTGCGCCTTGCTCTAAGTATACATAATGTGAATAATATAGTAATTGTTGTAGACCTTTATGAGGAAATTTTTGATATTCTGAAATATGCTGAGCAGATGGGCATCACCCCTCGCGTGGGCATGAGAGTCAAGCTTTTTGCCCGCGGCTCCGGTCGCTGGGTGGAATCGGGCGGCGAGTCCGCCAAGTTCGGTCTGTCCACCAGCGAGGCCCTGGAATTGATGAAGATACTGCGGGAAAAAGGTATCATTGACAGTCTGAAGATGATTCACTTCCATATCGGTTCGCAGATCACAGATATCAGGACCATCAAGAATGCCATGAATGAAGCGGCTCGCATCTACGCCAAGGCGCGCAAGATGGCTAATATCGAGTACCTGAATGTAGGAGGCGGCCTTTCTGTGGACTACAACGGCTCCAACACGGCCACACCCTCCAGCGCCAGCTATACTCTGCGCGAATATGCCAACGATGTGGTCTACGCCGTACAGAAGATCTGCGATGACGAGGATGTCCCATGTCCCACCATCGTCTCGGAGCGCGGAAGAGCCATCGCAGCCTATCACAGCCTGCTCATCTTCAAGATCATAGGCAAAAAGAATGCTAAAGACTCGCTTCTGCGCACACCAAAAGAAGAGGACCCCATTCAGATCGACGATTTGTGCAGTGCTTTTAAGGAGATCAACATTGACAATTATAAGGAGCACTATCACGATGCATTGCAGTATCGTGACGAGCTTTATGACTCCTTTAACCTGGGCAATATCGGTCTGGAAGAGCGAGCCAAAGGTGAGACTCTCTTCTGGATGGTCTGCAAGAAGGCTGCATTCCTTGCCAAGCAGGCCGAGGACGAGTCGGATGAGTTTCAGGAATTGAAGAAGCTGGTCAGCCAGAAGTACATCGGCAACTTCTCTCTATTTCAGTCTGTGCCGGATATGTGGGGTGTGGAGCAGATCTTTCCTACCATACCATTGCATCGCTTGAATGAGATGCCAGGCGAGAGAGGCAGGATTGTTGATATCACCTGTGACTCTGATGGGGAGATCAAGCGCTACGCCGGGGACAGCGAGGGGCTGGAGTACCTGGATATGCATACTCTCCGAGAGAATGAGGACTACTATCTGGGCATCTTCCTCCTAGGCGCTTACCAGGACACTCTGGGCGACTTTCATAACCTTTTAGGCTGCGCCCATGAGGTGCACGTCATGGCTGACGGGAACGATTGGTATATCTGCCAGAAGGTAGAGGGCGACACCTGTCGAAAGCTCCTGGACTTCTTTAACTATGAGACCAAAGACTACATCTGGGAAATTATGGATCGCTGCGTGGACAAACATTTGTGCATCCCCAAGAGAGAGTTGGAGCAGATCGAATCGCAACTGAACAGGGCGCTCAAGGGCTACACATACTTCATTACCAAGTCCAACGGATCAAAGACAAAGGGGAAAAAATTGGAATGCAGCGTGATCAAGAGCTGAAAAAAAGAGCTCTTTGCGTTTCCCCATCTTTTAGGCTTTTCAGATTTTTGTATAACTATTGATCGACCACGTGGGCTCTAGGAATCAAGCCCGGATCTTTGTGAAGAGACCTTGCCTGATTCAGACAATTCTTTTGCACCTCACACGAGAATATTTAATTATTATAAATGATAAACTCGTCGAATGAAAGCAGACCTGTGCTTGACGTATTCTCCGAAAAACCGCTCTAACTTTCCGTTCGTCTGAGGATGCTTCACTCTGGCCAATATGGGCTTGATGCCATATTTTTTGAGGTGATCTTTAAGTTCGCTGTTCCAGCTTCCGTCGTCGTGGATTCTGTGGGCTCCAAATTCGCTTCCATGATCGAGTATCAGCTCCCTAATGGGACAAAGCCACCAGAATTGCACAAACCTTGACGTCTGTCCCCTCCCATTTATGCCAGTCGATATGTCCAGCCGACAAGCTGTGTTTTCGTTCATAACGAACCCACTTCCGGCGCTTCTGTTTCTTTAGATCTTCTTTGTACTCTTTGATGATCTGCGAAATAATTTCAGGACTCTACAATGTGATTAGAAATAAAAACCGAAAGATAGGATAACAGTCATACGTCTCCTTCACTGATCGGAACCTTCAGATTCATCTATAATCTTCGAGGTCATGCCGATACGGGAAAGTGCAGAGTCCCGAGACATTCGGGACTAAAAAAGACGAAGAAAGCGGGCAGAATTGTGCTAGCCGATCACCTTTGCGTTCTCGATCTTAACCTCTTTTACCGGCCGGTCGTTGGCTCCCTTCTTCACCTTGGCCATGGCATCTACCACTTCCATGCCCTCAATCACCTTCCCGAAGACAGGATGTTTGCTGTCCAGGAAGTTGTTGTCCACCAGGTTGATGAAAAACTGACTGCCGCCAGTGTTCGGCCCGGCGTTGGCCATGCTGATGGTACCCCGATCGTTCCTGTTCTTGCGGCTCAACTCATCCTTGATGGCATAGCCCGGACCCCCACAGCCTGTGCCGGTAGGATCTCCACCCTGAACCATGAAGCCGTCTATGATGCGGTGAAAGATGACTCCGTCATAAAATCCCTTCTCTACTAGCTTTTGGAAGTTGCCCGATGTGATGGGCGTATCCTTGTAAAGCTGCAATGTGATGTCACCCATATTGGTCTTGAGCAGTACTTTAACACCATCTGCTTTGGTCGTACCTTCGGCCATATTTATCACTCCTATTTATTTATCAAATAAAACGATTAAGAGACGACCTTCGCCTCGATTATCTTTACCTCTTTGAGCGGCCGGTCGTTGGCGTCTTTCGAAACCTTGCCAATGGCATCAACCACATCCATACCAGCAATCACCTTTCCGAAGGCAGGATGTTTGCTGTCCAGGAAGCTGTTGTCAACCAGATTGATGAAGAACTGGCTGCCGCCTGTGTTCGGCCCGGCGTTGGCCATGCTGATAGTGCCGCGTTCGTTTCGATTATGATCGGTGAACTCATCTTTGATGGTGTAGCCCGGTCCGCCCATGCCTGTGCCCTCCGGATCTCCGCCCTGAATCATGAAACCGTTAATGACTCTATGGAAGATCACACCATTGTAAAATCCCTTCTCCACCAGGCTCTTGAAATTTCCGGTCGTAATGGGCATATCGTCGTAAAGCTGAATCGTGATATCGCCCATGCTGGTCTTCAAGAGAACCTTGTTCGCCTTTTCCTCAACCGTCGGGGACAGACATCCGGACAATACCAGAACCAGGATGATAAGGGGTAAATAGAATATTATTTTCATCAGACGGCTCTGTTATAACTGGAATAAATTAAACCTTTCCCAGGAAGTTCTTCATCTCACGCCTTCATAGCCCGACTTTCATCGATCACAATATAGTCCTTGATAGCCACCACTGAAGCAAAGGGGATGAGTACAAACCTTCCGTCCTCCCTGTATTTCGAACGGTTCAGCTCCCGGTTCGGCTTGACCAACAGGTCCACCAGCTTTCCCGTCTGCACCTCAAAGATCACATCCTCCAAATCGCCTAACACCATGCCATCGATGTTTACGATCTCTTTTCCAGCAATGCTTCCCGAGAACACCTTTCCCATTCCCCTCACCTATAATCCCTTTCATTTGATAAATGCATTATCTGTAGCCGATGAGCGATGCAGGCTCCACCTTAATTCCACCCTTGAACCTCTCGCTGATCCTCTCATAATAGCTGACCATGTTCTCCTCCACGCTCGGCCTGACCTTCTTCAAAGACTCTCGGAAATGGTTCATCTCCACCTTCACCATTTCCTCGCGCAGGGCTAGCATGGCCGCCTCCCGACAGAGAGAGTCCAGATCAGAGCCCACATAGCCCTCCGTCAGCTCTGCCAGCTCCTCTAGGTTGACATCCTCGCCTTTGGGCATATTCCCAGTCTTAATCTTGAGAATCTCATGTCGCCCTAATTTATCAGGCGGCCCAACCAGTAGCATGCGATCAAACCGTCCGGAGCGCAAAAGCGCCGGGTCGAGGATATCCGGCCGGTTGGTGGCACCTATGACCACCA
>JAQTXY010000198.1 GCA_028688535.1 Methanothrix sp.
AACGAGTGGACACCTTGCAATGCATGCGAGGAAATTTAAGTACTAAATTATTTAAGCATGGGATTCAAAGGTTACGCCGATGGATGAGCTATATTCTTTTGGCGTAACCGTGCTGATGGGATTCTTCGCAATAATGAACCCCATAGGCAACGCGCCCATCTACATCGGCCTGGTGGAGGGCTACTCCGACGCAGAAAAAGGCAGGATTGCCCGGAAATCCGTGTTATTTGCCTTCATTATCGTATCAATATTCGTAATTCTTGGAGGAATTATTTTTAAAATGTTCGGGATCACCATCCAGGCTTTCCAGATCGCAGGGGGCATTCTGCTGTTTCTGGTCGGATATCAGCTCCTTCAGGGCAACGAGTCGAGGATGCACCACCCCCACCCCGACGAGGGGGCAAAAAGGTCCGACGACGTGGCCATTTCTCCCTTGGCAGTGCCGATCCTTGCCGGACCGGGGACGATCTCCTCGGCCCTATCCTTCACGGCCACTGACTCCTCCCCATCCCACGTTGCCGTGGTGGTGGTGGTCTTTGCCTTCGTCTGCCTGCTGACCTACCTGGCTTTCGCCTACTCCGAGAAGATCATGACCCTGCTAAAGCCGGACCTGATCAAGATAGTTTCGAGGCTGATGGGCTTGATACTGACTATCATCGCGGTGCAGATGGTGATCTTGGGAGTAAAGGGCCTATAAATATAACCTCATGTCTTTATTAATCCTTTTGTCAGACATCTATCTTTATGCTGAATAGATTCGCGAATTTCTCATACTTAGCCCGCGCCCGATAGAGGTTTTGCCGGGTGTAGGGCAAACCTTGCTGGCAGGCGATCATATCCCTGATCTCAGCCTGAGTGAAGACCACTTCCAGCTTCTCTTTGGCAATTGAGGATACGCTAACTTTTTCTGTATATATCTCCAGATCATAGTCACCCTGCCAGTTCCACTGCCTGTCATAGCACATCAGAATAAGGTGCTCATTATTGCAGTGAGCACAGACCAGCCATTTCGATTCTGTAGAGTGATATGCCAGGCTCTCCAGATCCTGGTCGCATTTGCTGCAAAATCCGACCATATTGCACTCTAATGAGACTGGTTCCAGCGTCTTTCCTTCAAAAATTAGATTACGGCTGGAATTTGCAAGTTGGTTCATCTCGACTTTAGTACGTCCGCCATGGTATAAATTCCGGGTTCTTTGCCGGCTACCCAATCTGCTGCCCGCACGGCGCCGCTGGCAAATGCGGTTCTGCTATGTGCCTGGTGCTTTATCTCCAGCCGCTCGCCCGCACCAGCGAAAAGCACAGTGTGATCTCCTACAATGTCTCCACCGCGCACGGCGTGTACTCCAATCTCTTTTCCTCGCGGCATGACTCCTTCCCGGCCATATACGACCTCTCTCTCGCCTAGAGCCGTCTTTATCGCCTGCACTGTAGCCAGAGCTGTGCCGCTGGGGGCATCTCTCTTCTGATTGTGATGAGCTTCAATGATCTCGATGTCGTAGTCTCTGAGCGCAGCCGCGGCATCGGCCACCAGCTTCCAGAATACATTTACGCCCAAGGCGAAGTTGGGAGTTATGACTGCGGCCACATGGCCCTCTATGGCTCCTTTCATCTGGGAATGCTGCTCTGCAGAAAAGCCGGTTGTTCCCACCACCAGGTCAATTCCCAAGGACGCTGCCGTGCAAACATTGCCCACTGCGGCTTTGGCAATGGTAAAGTCGATGAGCACATCCGGTTTGCTCTCCTTTAAGACCGACTCAAGCTCGCAGGCATCTCTAACCACGATGCCGCCGGGGAGAGTCGCACCCGCCCCGATGGCATCTAATCCCGCCACTAGCTGCATGTCTTTAACTTTTGCCGCTTCCTGGATGACCAGAGTACCCATGCGTCCCAGTGCACCGGTAATGGCGATCTTCGTCATGCTCTCTCGCCCAGCCTGCTTAATATCTCTTTTAATATGAGCTCTTTCTCTGGTGCCATTGAACCCAGAGGAAGGCGCATCGGTCCGTTGGCAAGTCCCAGATACTTATGAGCCGTCTTAACAGGAATGGGATTTGTCTCCAGGAACATAGCTCGCACCAGTGGGGCAAGCTCATAATGCAGCGACCTGGCTTTCTCCATGTCGCCCTTCAAGATGGCGTCCACCATGGCCACTGTCTTTCTGGGAGCTACATTGGCTACAACAGATACGACACCTTTAGCTCCCAGCGACATGGTTGGAAGGGTCAGATCATCATCACCGGAAAGAACCACAAAATCGCTGCCCCGGGTCTGCTCGATGATCTGAGATTGTTGAGAGAGGCTTCCGCTGGCCTCCTTTATGGCCACAATGTTCTTTATCTTGGATAGTTTCGCGACCAATTCCGGCTTGAGATCTATTCCGGTTCTCTTGGGAACATTATAGAGCACAATGGGAATATCGCACTTCTCGGCGATGGTCTTGAAATGCTCGAACATACCCCTGTCATTGGGTTTGTTGTAATAAGGGGTGATCAATAGAGCAGCAGATGCACCAGCATTGGCCGCATGGCGCGTCAGCTCCAGAGCCTCTCGGGTATTATTTGAGCCCGTACCTGCTATAACCGGCACTTTGGAGGATTCGACCGCAATCTCCACTACCTTTTTATGCTCCTCAAAGGTTAATGTGGCCGACTCACCAGTTGTGCCGCAGGGAACAATACCTGCTATACCTGTATTATTCAGGTACTTAATGTTCTTCTTCAGTCCCTCCTCATCTAAGCTCTCATCTTCTAAAAACGGCGTGATTATAGCAGGAAACACGCCTTTAAACATCAATCTCGACCTCGCCTCGGCGAGTGCGTCTCTGCCGCATCACATTGGAAATATATCCTGCCACACGATTGCGTATGGTCTTATTTTTGATATCGGTATACTCTGATACTTTTAGCTTGTTTTGTTCAAAGTCGGGGCTAAATGAGCTTTCGTAGGTTCTCAACAGATCCATTGCGAAATTCTTGATATAACTAGGTTTTACACTTCCCATAATCAACACTCCAGCTAGAGCAATCCTTTGTGCATCCTTGCCTCATCAATTTATATCTTCCCGTCACAAGGGTTTGTCCTTATCGCTTGCCGAAGGGTTGCCGTTGACCATTGCCATTCGCCGCGCCAGCAGCCGCAGCCTGGTTGACCGGCCCCACTCCTCTTCCCAGTCGCATGCTGCCCAGAAGTGCCCGTTCTGCAAACCTCTTGGCCTGGCGGGCCGCTTCTTCCAGGGAGATACCCATTGCAAGAAATGCGGTTAATGCGGCTGAGTAGGTGCACCCCACGCCGTGGTTCTCCCCCTTAACCCGCTCACCAGGCAGGAGGATGGCCAGATTTTCGGTCATCAGCAAATCTATGCAGTCCAGGTGGCCGCCCTTAATGATTACTGCCTTCGATCCCAGCTCTAAGATCTTTTGAGCGGCCTGATAGGCACTCTGCCTATCGCGAACCTCAATTCCAGTCAGAGCCTGCGCCTCGAAGATATTGGGGGTAACAACGCTGGACAGGGGAATGAGATTCTCTTTTAACGCCTCTACGGCTTCAGGCCGGAGCAATCTGCCGCCCGCCTCCGCCTCAATCACCGGGTCCAGGACAAAGGGAATCTTCCTCGTACTCAAGTGATCGGCAACGGCATTCACAACCTCCCCAGTGTGGAGCATGCCGGTTTTGGCAAAGGCGATGGTGAAATCATCGGTGATCGACCGCAACTGCTCTACTACTATCTCGGGCCCCAGGCCAAAGACATGTTGCACTCCCAGGGTGTTTTGAGCGGTAATGGCAGTGATGGCAGAGGTGCCGTGCAGTCCCAGCACACAAAACGTCTTGAGATCCGCCTGGATGCCGGCCCCGCCGCCCGAGTCGGAGCCGCCGATGGTAAGCACGACTTGTGGCATTTTGTTCCTCCCTTTTTTCGTCCAGGTGAATCTAGGAGATCTTCTTTTCGGCAGCCTCGGCCATCTCCTCTGGCAGCTTGTACTTTTGAGCGATCTGGAGGGCCTTGCGATAGAGGCCGGCTTGCATATGCTGATCAAAGGACTTGGTAGCCGCTTGGAGAAGCATATCCGAAGGAAGCTCGAACTCCTTGGCAATCTCAGCCGCGTTCTTGACCAGACCGAAGCTCATGCTCTTATTATAAGCCTGAACCGCAGCCTGCCGGACCAGATCCTGGGGAAGACCATACTCCCTGGCATAATCGGCAGCCGCGCGATAAAACTCGCTGTCGATCTTTCGGTTAAAAGAGCGCTCTGCCGCATCCAGGCGCAGATTCTCGGGAAGGTCATACTTCTTGGCCAGATCAGCAGCCAGGGAGTAGTCGCCTTTCTTTATATTAGCATCGTAGGCCAAGAGCACGGCCTCTTTCAGCATATCATTGGGCAGGCCGAAATCGGATTTGATCTTGGCCGCCTCCTGGTAAGCACCCAGGTTCATCTTTATGGCAAAAAGCTTCGCAGCTTCGGCCAGATTACTATCAGCCATAGATTACTATCAGTGCCTAAAGAATATGAAGCTATCAGTCTACATCTCTCTCCCGGAGATTGGTTACAAAGGCATACTGGGTGGTGGTGGGAAGCTTCCGCCGCAGCTCCCTTACCTCAGGAAGATAGATTATGATCTGCCTTTCTCGGGGCCTATCCTTTCCCAGGACCTTGGCCACCAGCTCCACCTCAGGCTCGCCCTGCACCCGGGCAGCGCCATTGCCGTAGTCAGGAGACATCTCAATTAGCAAAGGCAGGCGCAGACGGCTCCAGAGAAAGCGGGGAATGCTTTGGGAGATCAGATCCAGTTCTGCCTTTTCTATGATGAAAAAGGTATTATCTCTGCCCTTGAT
>JAQTXY010000199.1 GCA_028688535.1 Methanothrix sp.
CCCTGGACAGCATCAGCGTCCGATACCGAGAGTGATCCCCTGCAGTTCCAGTTCGCCCTGGATGGACAGATAGTGCAGGACTGGTCGGACAGCCCAGTCTGGATATGGACGGCAAGCATTGAGCAGGTCGGAGCGCATGTCGTTACTGCCAATGTCCGGGATGGAAAGCATAATCCTGAGGGAGACAGCTCCAGCAGCGCTAACCTTGAGATTGTTCTTCCGCCCAACAATGCCCCGGTGATGAGCAGTCTCTTCGCAGACAAAGAGAGCCCGCAGGTGACGGGCAGCGTGATCACCTGGACAGCATCAGCGTCCGATACCGAGAATGATCCGATTAGCTATCGCTTCCTTATCAACGGCACGCCTGCCACCGATTGGCAAGCAGAGAATACGTTGACCTGGACTGCTATGCAGCCTGGCACCAGCCAGATTACGGCGCAGGTAAAAGACAGCCAGCATGACGGACCGCAGGGCGAAACCGGAAACATGAGCCGTGACTTTTCAATTGCCCCTGCGCCAGTAGTTGAGCCAGTGAATACCGAGGTCGTGCCTGTTGTTGTCGAACCGGCCAAGCTCAACGAATCACCGGCACTTGACGGCCTGACTGCAGACAGCATTAGCCCGCAACTATTGGGAACTTCAGTCACCTGGACCGCATCAGCATCCGATACAGAAAGTGATCCAATTAGCTATCGCTTCCTGGTCAACGGCACCCCTGCCGCCGACTGGCAATCTGAGAACCAGTGGACCTGGACTGCTTTGCAGCCGGGAACCAGCCAGATCACGGTGCAGGTAAGAGACAGTCTGCATGATGGGCCACAAGGCGAAGCTGGCAACATGAGCAGTGACTTTTCTATAATTGCCCCTGTTCCAGTTCCTCCGGCGGCAGAGAACATAACCACACCTGTTGCACCGGAAAATGCGACGCCTCAGCAAACGGTCAATGAGAGTGAAGTGGTGACGATTGCGCCGGAGACAGTTGTGCCTCCAGCTGGAGAGAACATTACAGCGCCCATTGCTCCGGAGAATGCGACGCCCCAGCAGCCTGTCGAAGAAACCAAGCCGTCCGAGCCCGTGATTCCTGCGGCTGTGAACCAGACACCCGTCTTGAATTCTCTGACGTCGGATCTCACCAGCCCCCAGATTCCAGGCACCACTATAACCTGGACTGCCAATGCTACCGATGCTGATCAAGACCCGCTGTTCTTCCGCTTCTTCCATAGCGGACCGGCCACAGGCGGATCCTGGCAACCTGTAACCCAGTGGAGCATTGCCAGCACATGGACACAGACGACATCTTCCGCGGATGCAGGTGAAAATCAGGTCAAGGCCCAGGTTAGAGATGGAAAGCACTCTACTGAAGACGGCTTTGACAGCGAGCTGTCGGCATTCATCACCATCAGCGAGCCTACTCGAAACATCTCCGGCATAGCTTATGAAGACAAGAATAGCAACTCTCTCTTAGATAGCGGTGAAGCCCTCTCCGGCTGGACAATTCGTCTTACCGGACCGGACGGAGAGGTCAGCGCTTTAACTGCTGAAGACGGATCCTACCGTTTCGAGAACCTCAAGGCAGGAAGCTACACCGTCTCCGAGACACTTGCCACCGGTTGGAAGGCAATCAATCCCGAGAGCGGATCTTATAGCGTTGATCTGTCGCAGGGAGACGCCGCCGAGAAGAACTTCGCCAATAAGCTGACGTCCTACAGCATATCCGGTATGAAGTATAACGACCTTAACGGCAATGGGGTCAACGACGGCGAACCAGGAATGGAGAACTGGAAGATCACACTATCCGGTACAACAGAGAGTAATGAGGCTGTGCAAAAGGAATTGACAACAGCAGCGGACGGATCTTACAGGTTCGAGGCTCTCTTGCCCGGCACCTATATCATCACTGAGGTTGAGCAGTCTGGCTGGGTCAGAACCGCACCCCAAGAGGGATCCTATTCGGTGGTTCTGGTGGATGCGGATGTGACCAGCAAAGACTTTGGCAACCACGGATCCTGGTCCATCTCCGGAGTCAACTTTAACGATCTGAATGGAAACGGAGTGAGAGATGGAGATGATACGGCTCTGGCCAACTGGAATATTCAGATCGCCAAAGATGGCAGTGTCATCAATGCCACGACCACCGGTCAGGACGGCTCCTACGCCTTCAAGAACCTCGCGCCCGGCAAATACACGGTGAGCGAAGTTGTCCAGGATGGCTGGACTCAGACTCTGCCACAGGGATCTTACAGCATCGATCTATTGGATGCGGATGTCTCCGGAAAGGATTTCGGCAACAAAGGCAACCTGTCCATTACTGGCAAGAAGTACTATGATGCCAATGGCAATGGAGTGCAAGACGAGGATGAGCCTGGTCTTCCCGGACAGGAAGTCAAGCTGGCAGAGAACGGCAAAGAGATCGCCAGCGTGACCACGGGTGCGGACGGCAGCTATACCTTCAGCAACCTGGTGCCTGGAACCTATGAGGTGGACGACCCCATACAGGTTACTGTGACCACCCAGGTCCATGCCGTGGTGAACGTTCCGGCAATCAGTCCCAACATCATCTCCGGAATGAAGTTCAATGATCTGAACGGCAATGGAGTAAAGGACGCTGGGGAGAGCGGCATCGCCAATTGGGAGATCGATCTGGTTTACGTAGTTCCCGGCCCGGCTACTGATATTCTGATGGCCCAGGCCAATACGGATGCCAACGGAGCCTATAAGTTCATCAACAT
Organism: Methanothrix sp.; assembly: GCA_028688535.1. Lineage (GTDB taxonomy): Archaea > Halobacteriota > Methanosarcinia > Methanotrichales > Methanotrichaceae > Methanothrix. Next base: position 2,730 of record JAQTXY010000199.1, read on the forward strand.
CCCGCCCGGCAACTACGAGATCAAAGAGCTGGCCAGACAGGGCTGGTATGCGACCACACCGACGGTTCGCTCGGTTCACATCCCTGGCAGCTCCAGCAACCAAGATTTCGGCAACAAGCTGGCCACACAGCCATCTAAGGGCTCGATCTTTGGGTTGAAATTCAACGATCTCAACGGAAATGGTATCAAGGATAGTGGCGAACCAGGGCTTTCCGGCTGGACCATTGAACTTAAGAATGCCTCGACCCTGGCTGTAATCAGTACCACTAGCACCGCATCGGACGGCTCCTATTCTTTCCTGAACATCACCCCTGCAAACTATGCTGTAAGCGAGGTGTTGAAGCCCGGCTGGACTCAGACCAAGCCGCCTGCAGGTCCAGGCGGACAGGTCTATTCCTTTGCTCTGGCCGCGGGAGAGAATAAGCAGGGAATCGACTTTGGTAACCGCAACAATAACTTGCCGCCCTCCAACCCCACTCTGGTCTCAAACCTGGCCAGTCCGAGAATGGCGGGCACACCGGTAATTTGGACCGCTGGAGCCACAGATCCAGAAGGCGATCCTCTGCAGTTCAGATTCATCGTGCGCGGACCGGCACCGTCCACAGCCGTAAGGGCCGATACCGGATACTCTGCGAGCAATGTCTGGACGTGGAGCACCGTCGGGTATGTGCCGGGAACCTATCAGATTGAGGTCTGGATAAGAGACGGCAATCACGCCGGGCCGTCAGACTTCGACATCAAGAAGACGGTTTCCTTCAAACTCACCAGCGCCAACCAGCCGCCGCACGTCGACATGCTGTTCTCAGATAGGCCGGCTCCTCAGTTTGTGGGAAGCTGGATTAAGTGGACAGCACTGGCCTCAGATCCTGAAGGCGCTCCTCTGCAGTACAAATTCTACCTGCGCGGGCCTTCGACTAACGGATTCTGGATGGACCAGACCGGCTGGGGCAAGAACAATCGCTGGATCTGGAGAACCACTCCCTTTGATGTCGGCTATAGCGAGGTGCTGGTGGCAGTCAGAGACGGCAGCCATGCCGGACCGGGAGGCTCAGACGACTACGAGATAGCATCTTTCGCTATTGTCAACCAGAACCTTCCGCCGGTTATCACTGGTCTGGCCAGCAATGTGCATAGCCCCCAGCCCATAGGTGCCAGCGTATGGTGGAAGGCATCTGCTATAGATCAGGAAGGAAACCCTGTGTTCTATCGGTACTGGCTGAAGGGAGCTGCTACCGGTGGATCCTGGAGGATCGTGCGGGATTGGTCTACCGACCCGACCTGGGTTTGGTCCACTTCGCCTGCTGACGCAGGAACAAGCGAGATTCAGGTGCAGGTGAGAGACGGCCTGCACTCCAGCCCATCTGGATGGGATGACGATGCTGGGGCCCTGTTCACCGTTTTGCGGCAAAACCAGCCGCCTGTTCTCGTCTCATTGACGGCGGATAAACCTAGCTCACAAGCAGCCGGAACGCCCATAAAGTGGACGGCAATCGCCTCAGATCCGGACAGAGAGCCGATATACTACAAATTCTGGCTGAAGGGTCCGTCAACCGCTGGTGCCTGGAAGGTAGCCCAGGATTGGTCGACAAAGAACCAGTGGACATGGACCAGCTCCGGCTATGATGGCGGGGCTTATACCGTCTATGTCTACGCCCGAGACGGAAAGCACAATCCTGCAACAGGTTACGATAGCGCACTGGGAACATCTTATCAGCTTAGGGCCAACCAGCTTCCCAAGCTGACGACACTGACTCCTGATAAAAAGAGCCCACAAAGCGCTGGAGCGACCGTGAAATGGACGGCAATGGCCACTGATGCCAACAAAGATCCGATACTCTATCGGTTCTGGCTGAAAGGACCTTCGACTGGAGGTGCCTGGAAGGTAGCTCAGGATTGGTCGACAAAGAACCAGTGGACCTGGACCAGTCCCGGCAGCAATAGCGGAGATTACATGGTCTATGTCTATGTTCGGGATGGATTGCACAGTGCAGCAACCGGTTACGATAGCGCACTGGGTGCATCGTATCAACTAACGCCCAATGAGCCGCCTGTGCTGACGGCTCTTGTTCCCGACAAGAA
>JAQTXY010000200.1 GCA_028688535.1 Methanothrix sp.
CGGCGAAGATCTCCTCCAGCTCAATGCGCACGAATTTCTTGGGAGCATCCGAGCCGAAGATGAGGGTGAACTCGCTCTTGCCGGTCTTGCTCATATTAAATAGGTTGCAGATCTCAAGTCTTCTCAAGATGCTCTCCACATTTAAGAGCTTGTGCTTGAATTGCTCTGCATGGGCCCGGCAGACCTCTTTATGCAGATTCCAGAATCGTTCTTTGTCCGGATGAGTTTCAATGAAGCTTAGAAACAGTATCCAGTGATCGATATCAAGGATTACATGCTCTCCGGCAGAGAGCATTTCCGCATGGGTGTAAACCTTCTTATCTTCGGCGAATTCGAAGAGCATCTTGTGTTTGCCAAAGAACTTCAGGGACTCTCGCATCAACTCGCTCTGGGACATGCCCAGATCTTCCTTCATCTTCTTGAACAGACCTACAGTCTCTTCGTCTAATGCGATGGTAATTCTCTCTGGTGACTTCATTTAATCCCCAACATCTAACTCTACCAATACCTTTCCTCTTATGCTATATTATCTTTATCAAGCATTATCTTTTTATACTGATGCCGGAAGGAGCTTGCCTATAGCTGATCGCGGGGAATGAGCAGTCACTGCAGACCGACATTGTTAAATTCATATGAGAAAAACCCCATTTCATGGACTCATGGATGAAGGATGGGAAAAAGTACAGCGAGAGTGACAGAAAAAAGCTGGAGAAAGGATCGGGTTTTGTCAAGGTCTGGACGCTGGTTAGCAACTGGCTCTACAGAGTAGTATCCTGGTAATAGATCGTTTTGTTTTTTATCAGATTGCCGAGCATTGCAACTCTCATCTTTAGCTGGGCTATTACATCATCTCTGCTTGATCCCTGAGCTAATATCGACAGAATGGGATCGTCTGCAGCTATTCGCGATCCCGTCACTGGCACATCTGCCGTCCACTCTCTGACCAGATCTGCCTCAATTATCAGGTCACAAGGAGCATAGACAATGATTCTGCCTGCGGTGCAGCTTGCCGGGCCCGGTCTTTTTGGAAGCCTTCCACCAAAGGATTGCAGATGAGCCTGAAAGACATTCTCCCCGCCGGACAATTCTACGGTATCCAGACTGCCCTGAAAGCGGCTATTTACTTCGACCACAACCGGCCCTTTTTCGGTGAGCAGGAAATCAACACCATTGCTGCCCAAAAGACCTAACTTCGAGATGATCTCTTCTGCCATCTCTGCTATGGCGCACTGGGGGGAAGCGAGCGGCGTGATATTACCGCTATACCGAAATCCTTTCGCCCCAGCCCAGGGCACGCCTATGAGCTGCTCGTTGACAGCAATGGCACGCGCCTGGCTGCCATTCCCAATTACTGAGACGCTGGCAGGACGGCCATTGATCAGCTCCTGGGCAATGAGGTCTTCCTCATGCAATTGTAGCTGCGCTGCGCTCTCCACTGTTCTGCATCCCACACCACCGGCACCCTTGCGCGGCTTGACCAGGAAGGGATAACGCGGATTGTCCAGGGAATCGAGACGCTCCGTCTTTATGAATGGAAATCCGTTCTCTTCCAGCCAGCCGGCCAGCCAGAGCTTATCGGATACCTTGGCCGTTTTTTCCGGAGAATTATTGAGCACAACTGCACCCCGGATAGACGCATCTTCCAGTCCCGGTCCCAGGACAACGGCATCCGGGCAAAACTTGTCCACATAAAACGAGAGGTGCTCACTTGCCACTTCGCGCGGCATCTTAGCAGTCTCTTTTGCATATCTCGCCAGGTCCACATCGCAGTAACAATCGACTGCCATGACCTCATGACCAGCCCGGCTGGCTGAGGCTGCAATGTGTCTGATGTTGATGCCGATTACTAATATTCTCATTGTTTTTTTGGCTATTGCTCTTGCCCTTCACTCTTTCGTTCCGGGCAGTATTCCGGATACAAAACCTGTTTTCCATGAGGAGATGGCACAATCTTAAGTCCTCCCTCAAATATATCATATAGCTCTCTGCCCATAAAGAGCCTATCCAGGAAGACCGCCAGAGCCGCTACTTCGGAATGGGGCTGATTTCCCACGGCCACATTCCAGTCCGCCAGATCGTACATCTCCGCTGGAACCTTCTCTGCACCCACAGCCACCAGAATATTCTCACACTCGCGAATCTCGTCAATCACATCGGGCAGGTTGGAGCCGTACATAGTGAGATGAACCACTTTTCCCCCTGCCTCTTTCCAGCGCACGGTCTCTCCTTTCCAGGAGACATCCGGACGGAGCCGAAACCCCCCACCCCAGCGCTCTGCCACATCAGCCAAGCTCTCCTCCACGTGAGAATCGCGCCCGGAGAGAAGCATCTCCTCTGCTCCAAATGCCCGGGCCACCAGGCCGACATGGGTGGTGATCCTCTTGTCTCTCTCCGGCCGGTGGCCGATGCGTAAAACCACGACTCGCATGCCCACGAAAGATCGGGCATCTTATTTAGTCTTAATCGACCTCATCTCTCGGGGCCGCAGACCAAGAGCCAATGCAAAATAGCTAAATTCCTTAGGTGCGTCAATCTTCAGGATGAACCTGTGCGAGAATTGTCTGGGCAAGGGCTTCCTGGTGGTAGGAGAGAAGCCCTGTCCCAACTGCAGTGGCAGCGGAAAGACCGAGTCTATCTCCCTGGGAGAGGCATCGGATAAGGATATGAAAGAGCTTATTGATAGCGGCTCAACTAAATGCAGTGTCTGCCAGGGCACTGGCAAAATACCGGTTACAGAGAGCTGTGAGGCCTGCCACGGTCTGGGGCGCGAGTATCTGTGCGTCGTGTGCAAGACCAAGCTATCCAGCAAAAAAGAGCTATGCGAGCGCTGCGCCAAAAAGCCGCTTGTGCATATTCTCGATCCTGCCTGCGATGTCAAAGATATCGTTATTGGAGACATTTATCAGGGAAAGGTCAATGGCCTCGCCAGCTTTGGGGCCTTTGTGGATCTTTCCGAGAGCGTGAGGGGGCTCGCCCACAACAAATACCTGAAGAGCAAGCCGGATGTGGGTGAGAGCATCTTCGTCACAGTGCGAAATGTCCTCGCGAACGGCAATATCGAGCTGGAGCCGGTCGAGCTGAAGGAGTACAACACGGTTGAGGTGGAAAAGGAGCTTCCTATATCTAAGACGGCGGATCTGCAAAGCCGGGTAGGAAAGCAGATCATGATCAAGGGGGAGGTCATCCAGGTCAAGCAGACTGGAGGGCCTACCATCTTCACCATCGCGGACGACAGCGGGCTGGTATTTTGTGCTGCCTTTGAGCGGGCTGGTGTGCGGGCCTACGCCGATATCGATAGCGATATGATGGTGCGGGTCATCGGCGAGGTAAGTCTGCGAAACAACCAGGTCCAGGTCGAGATCAAGTCCATGAAACGTCTCTGGGGCAAAGAGGCATCCATGGTCAAAGACCTGATTGAACAGGCGATCGACCTGCGCGCCGAGCCCTCGAATACTGAGTTTCTGGTGAAGAGCGAGATCATGACCAGGCTCTTGCCGGCCATGAAGCAGGTAGCTAAGGAGATTCGCCGGGCCGTCCTTAAGTCCCAGCCCATTGTGGTGCGCCATCATGCCGATGCTGACGGTATTACTGCGGCTGTGGCCATTGAGATGGCTATTTTGCCGCTTATCACGGAGGTTGGCGGGCCGGATGCTGAATACCACAACTACCGGCGCGCTCCCAGCAAAGCGCCCTTCTACGAGCTGGAGGATGTGACCAAGGATCTGACCTATGCTCTGGAGGATCAGACCAGGCATGGCCAGAAGATGCCGCTCATCATTTTGATGGACAACGGCTCCACGGAAGAGGATGTTCCGGCCATGCGTCAGGCCCAGGTCTACGGCATGGAGATGCTGGTCGTCGATCACCATCACCCCCACAAGATAGTGGACCAGTTTCTCATCGCTCACGTCAATCCCGCGCACGCCGGCGGCGACTTCGGCCTGACCACGGGCATGCTGGCCACCGAGATTGCCCGCATGATCTACCCCCCTGTAGAGAGCAAGATCAAGCATTTCCCAGCAGTTTCGGCGGTAGGAGACAGAAGCGAAGCCCCGGAGGCAGATCTCTACATAAAACTGGTTGAGGACAAGTACAGCCGGGAAGATCTCAAGAAGATTGCTCTGGCCCTGGACTACGAGGCATTCTGGCAGCGCTTCAATGACGGGCGAGGGATGATAAATGATATTTTATGCCTGGGCAGGCTGGACCGGCACCAGCGGATTGTGGAACTCCTCTGCGAGCAGGCCAATGCCGCCATTGACGAGCAGCTGCGGGCCAGCATGGGCAATGTGAAGAGCACACGGCTTCCCAACGGTATTGTCATGAATGTGCTGGATGTGGAGAACTTCGCTCATAAATTCACCTTTCCTCCGCCCGGCAAGACCTCAGGCGAGGTGCACGACCGACTCTGCAAGAAGTATGCCGGAAAGCCGGTGGTCACTATCGGCTACGGTCCTGACTTTGCCGTCCTGCGCAGTAGAGCAGTGAAGATGAACATCCCTAGAATGGTCAAAGAGCTGATGGAAGAGATTCCCAATGGAGGAGTTTCCGGAGGCGGGCACCTGGTGGTGGGATCTATCAAGTTCGTGGGCGGCATGAGAAAAGAGGTGCTGGCCAAGCTTGCCGAGAAGATAGCCGCCTGCGGGGTGGACGAGCCAGCGCAGGGCGGATAGACGGCGGGACAGGGGTTCCGGGCGTCTTTTCTTTATCGCATTGCGGCTGCAGTCTTCCCTGAAGAGCTGGCTGATGCTGTCATTGACATGACCAGGCATGT